>CAJCHR010000448.1 GCA_903970225.1 Actinobacteria bacterium 21-64-8
GAGATCATGGCGGACTATGGTGCACGTTATGCGCGCTGCGACGTGGCGATGCGATATAGCAAGTAGATCCTCCCCACGTTTTCGTGGGAGGGAGACCGCACGACGTGTGGTGAGAGGCCGCCGTCGGAGACGGCGGACTGCGTCCGCCGCCCTTCCACCATCGCTTCGCGATGGTCCCCCTCCCCGTGCCGGGGAGGAATAGCTTTCCTACATCACCCCATCGTGACAGGGATTTGTCCGCGTCATGGCCCGTCACCAGATCCTCCCCACAAGCACCCGCAGAACGCCCAAGGTGACACCTCCGCACAGTTTCCCATGGACTGTGTCCACAGTGTCAACACCCCCGCCCTCTCGCCCGCGCGACTCGCGATGCTGACACTCGCCGCCACGACCCCCGGCGAGCCCGAGATCTTCGCCTCGCTTCAGGGCGAGGGCGCCTCGCAGGGTCAGCCTTGCACGTTCATCCGCCTGTCGCGGTGCAACCTCGCCTGCGTGTGGTGCGACACCGCCTACACCTGGCGCTTCGATGGCGACAACCGGCCGCACCGCGATGACCTGTCGTTCGAGCGCGGCGCCAACCAGGTCGCGATGTCCGAGGAAGACGCCGCCGCGCAAATCCTCGCGCTCGGGCAAACGCGGCTGGTCATCACCGGGGGCGAGCCACTGCTGCAAGGCGCCGCACTCGCGAAACTCGCGGCGCTGCTGGCGCCGAACGTCCGCATCGAGATCGAGACCAACGGCACCGTCGCGCCGCACCCCGCGCTCGATGCCCACGTCGCGCAGTACAACGTCAGCCCGAAACTCGCGCACAGCGGCAATCCGGAAGCCCTCGCGCTGCTGCCCGAGCGGCTGGCGCAATGGGCGGCCGATCCGCGCGCTTGGTTCAAGTTCGTGATCGCCGAACCCTCCGACATCGACGAAGTGCTCGCGTTGACCGAGCGTTACTTGGTCCCGCGGAGCCGCGTGTACCTGATGCCCGAAGGCCGCGACGCCGCCACGATCGCCCGGCGATCACGCTGGCTCGCGGCGCTATGCCTCCAGCACGGTTTCGCCTATGCGGACCGCCTCCATATCCACCTCTACGGCGACACGAGGGGCACGTGAACGAAGTTACCCCGATCCCGGCGAGCGATGCGACCTCCGCGTCGGGTGCGGGTGCGTCGTTCGACTCGGCGGCGGTGCGGCCGAGCGCGCCGCTGCAGGGCGACCTGACGCAGGGGCCGATCCTGAGGACGCTGCTCGCGTTCTCGATCCCGACGCTGATCGCCAACATGCTCCAGACGCTGAACGGATCGGTCAACACGATCTGGGTCGGCCGCCTTATTGGCGAAAGCGCGCTGGCTGCCACCGCCAACGCCAACGTCGTGATGTTCCTGCTGATCGCCTCGATCTTCGGCTTCGGCATGGCGACGACGGTGCGCGTCGGACAGTACTTCGGCGCGCGCGACCTCACCGGCGCGCGCATGACCTTCGGCAGCGGACTGGGCTTCTGCCTGGCCGCCTCGATCGTGATCGTGATCGTCGGCGCGATTTTCGCGCGGCCCCTGCTTCACCTGCTGAGCACGCCGGACGAAAGCCTCGAAGAGGCGCATGCGTACCTGAGCGTGGTGTTCGTGACGCTGCCGCTGGGCGTGGTCTCGATGATGACCTCGATGGGCCTGCGCGGCGCGGGCGATTCGAAGACGCCGCTGTACGCGATGATCCTGACGGTGGTCCTCGACATCTGCTTCAACCCGCTGCTGATCCGCGGATTCGGCCCGATCCCGGCGCTGGGCATCGCGGGCTCGGCGATCTCGACGGGCATCGCGAACTTCGCCGGATCGGTGTGGATGCTGTGGACGCTGTACCGCAAGGACCTGCCGCTGCGGCTGCGGGGCAGCGAGCTGCTCTACCTGATCCCGCGGCGGACCGAGCTTGGCTACATCCTCGCCAAGGGCCTGCCGATGGGCGCGCAGATGCTGGTGATGTCCTCGTCGGGACTGGTCATGGTCAAGTTCGTCAACGAACAGGGCGTCAACGCCACCGCCGCGTATGGCGCATCGATGCAGCTGTGGAATTACCTGCAGATGCCGGCGATGGCGATCGGATCCGCAGTCAGCGCGATGGTCGCGCAGGCGATTGGCGCCCACAAGCACAAGCGCGTGGGCGACGTGACGCTGGTGGGCATGACCACCAACCTCACGATCTCGATCTGCGTCGCCGCGCTGATCGTGATCTTCGACCGGCCGCTTCTCTCGCTGTTCCTCGGCCGCGCCAGCCCGGCCTTGCCGATCGCGGAGCATATCCAGCTGATCTGCACGGCATCGTTCGTGATCATTTCGGTGACGATGATCCTGTCGGGCACGATGCGCGCGTACGGCGCGGTGCTGGTGCCGCTGCTGATCATGTTCGTCGCGCTCTATCCCGGGCGGATCGGCTTCTACGCGATAATGCACGGACGGCTCGGCGGCGAAGCGGTGTGGTGGGCCTACCCGGCAGGCTCGATCATCTCGGTGAGCCTGACCGCAAGCTATTACGTGTGGGGCAACTGGCGCAGGATCGGGGCCTTGCCCAAGCATCTGGCGACGGCGGAGGCGCACGTCGGCTGATCGGGCGCCCTAGCCCTGCCCCATGAACCGCCCCGCAACCCAGCCCATCGCCACCGCCAGCGCCACGGTCAGCAAGCCATAGATCAGCGCATAATCCTGCGCGAAGTCTGCGATCGCCGCTTCGGCGCCGATCTTGCGCACCGCGACCTGGCTCATCGCCGAGGCGACCACGCGGCCCTGGCGGATCGCGAAGGTCTCGGCGGTATAGTCGCCGGTCGGCAGGTTCGAGGGCAGCGCGATCCGCGCCTGATAGAGCACGCCCTGGCTGATCGTGACGCCGTGATCGTCCTGCGAATAAAGGTTCTGGCGCGATCGGGCGCCCACCAGACCCGCGGCAAAGCGCGCCTGTTCGTCAGGATCGATCGCGCCGATCGGCGAGAGCTGGAGCCAGGGCAGGCCCAGCTCGTAGATCGCCGCGGTCCGGTCATCGACCAGTTCCGAAATCGGCCGTGACGAGGCCACCGCGAAGAACCCGGGGGCCGAGCGCATCTGCGTGCTGTCACCGTTGACCCAGATCCCGGCGACACGCTTTTTCTCTCGCACCACCACCGATTGCGTCGGCCCGCTGAGCACCACGACGATGTCGTAGTCCCCGCCCGCCCGCGTGCCCTCGGGCGTCAACAGTGCACCGAACAGGAGGAGTTCGGTGCCGTTGAAGCCCTGCTGCAGCCGCACCTCGTGCTGCGACACCTCGGGCACCAGGATCGGATCGCGCGCGGCGGTGAGGAGCGCCAGCGCGATGAACGCAGCCGCGACCTTCCGCAGTCTCACAACGCTTCGACCGAGAACAGCTCGCCCGGCTGGAACGTCA
>CAJCHR010000449.1 GCA_903970225.1 Actinobacteria bacterium 21-64-8
CCCAATTCCGATGTGCTCGCAATCCCGCCAAGATCGGGCGTACGCGGCGCATGGGGCGTACCGAGCAGCGTCTCCAGCGCGCCGAGTACCGCCGCACCGGCCTCCGCCTCGCCGAGATGGTCGAGCATCATCGCCGCGGACCAGACCTGGCCGATCGGGTTAGCGATGCCCTGTCCGGCAATATCGGGGGCCGAGCCGTGCACCGGCTCGAACATGGAGGGAAAGCGCCGCTCGGGGTTGATGTTGGCCGATGGGGCCATTGCGATCGTGCCGGTGATGCCCGGCCCCAGGTCGCTCAGGATGTCGCCGAAGAGGTTCGAGCCGACCACGACATCGAAACGCTGCGGGCTCATCACGAAGCGCGCTGCGAGAATGTCGATGTGGTACTGGTCGGCGTCGATCTCGGGATAATCCGCGGCGACGGCGGCGAAGCGCTCGTCCCAGAACGGCATCGAGTGGTAGATGCCGTTGGACTTGGTCGCCGAAGTCACATGCGTGCGGCCGAGCTTGCGCGACAACTCGAATGCGTAGCGCAGGATCCGATCGGTGCCGCGCTTCGTAAAGATCGCTTCCTGGAGCACGTACTCGTCGTCAGTGCCTACCTCGTAGCGGCCGCCGCGCTGCGAATACTCGCCTTCGGAGTTCTCACGCACCACCCAGAAGTCGATGTCTCCCGGTTCGATGTCGCGTAGCGGCGACACCACGCCCGGCAGCAGCCGCACCGGGCGCAAGTTGACGTACTGCTCGAACTCGCGGCGGATCGGGATCAGCAGTCCCCACAAGGACACATGATCGGGCACGCCCGGATAGCCGACCGCGCCGAGGAAGATCGCGTCATGCTTGGAGAGCTGTGCGATCCCGTCCTCGGGCATCATCGCGCCGGTGCGGTGATAGGTCTCACAGCTCCAGTCGAAGTGCTCGTACTTCAATGCGAAGCCGAACCGCGCGGCGGCGGCATCGAGCACGCGCAGCCCTTCCGGCACCACCTCCTTGCCGATGCCGTCGCCCGGGATGACCGCGATCGAGTACGTCCGATCGCTCATATGCAGCGGCCGCCATCGACTTCGAGGCAGATGCCGGTGATCAGGTCGGAATCGGGCGATGCCAGGAACGTCGCGGCGTTGGCGATGTCGCGCGGCTGGCTGAGGCGGCCGAGCGGGATCGTCGCGACGATACGCGCGCGCACTTCCTCACTATCCTCGCCCGGCAGCAGGTCCTGAAGCATGCCGGTATCGCCCATCACCGGATTGATGCCGTTGACGCGAATGCGATCTGGCGCGAGCTCCACCGCCATCGACTTGGTCAGCGCGATCGCCGCGCCTTTCGAGCCGTTGTACCAGGTCAGGCCCGGACGTGGCCGCAAGCCCGCGGTCGAGGCGATGTTCACGAACACGCCGCCGCCGGCAGCACGCATCAGCGGCACGAAGTGCATCGCCGAGAGGTAGATGCTCTTGACGTTGACCGCGTAGACCCGGTCGAAGGTCTCCTCGTCGATCTCGAGCATCGGCCGGTTCTTGTGCGTGATGCCTGCATTGTTGATCACGATATCGACTTTGCCGAACCGGTCGATCGCGACTTTTGCAAGCGCGGCGACATCGGCGCCGCGTGTCACATCGGCGGTCGCCGCGATGGCGCAGCCACCTTTGCTGGCGATATCGTTCGCCACCGCACCGACGGCGTCAGCGCGCATATCAGCCGCGACAATGTTCGCGCCGAATGACGCGAAGCGCCGCGCGATACCTTCACCAAAGCCGCCGCCGGCACCCGTGACGATGACGGTCTTGCCTGAAAAATCCATGACGTGTTCCTTGTCGATCAGGCCAGATTGCCCATGCAGATGAACTTGGTTTCGAGGTAATCCTCGATCCCGTAATGCGAGCCTTCGCGGCCGAGGCCGGACTGCTTGATCCCGCCGAACGGCGCGACCTCGGTCGAGATCAGGCCTTCGTTGACGCCGACCATGCCGTATTCGAGCCGTCCCGCGACGCGCCATGCGCGCGCGAGGTCGCGCGTGTAGAAGTACGAGGCGAGGCCGAATTCGGTGTCATTGGCGCGGGCGACGGCTTCGTCCTCGGTGGCGAAGCGGATCAGCGGCGCGACGGGGCCGAACGTCTCCTCGTTCATCAGCAGCGTGTCGGCCGCGACTTCGGTGAGGATCGTGGGCTCGAAGAACGTGCCGCCGAGCGTATGGCGCGCGCCGCCCAGCGCGATGGCCGCGCCTTGTACAAGGGCATCGGTGATGTGCTCCTCGACCTTGGCGACCGCCGCCTCGTCGATCATCGGGCCGATTGCGACCCCGGGCTCGAGCCCGTCGCCGATCGGCAGCGCACGCACCGCCTCGACCAGACGCGCGGTGAACGCCTCGTAGATCCCGTCCTGCACGTAGATCCGGTTGGCGCAGACGCAAGTCTGCCCGGCATTGCGGAACTTGGAGGCGATCACGCCCTGAACCGCGGCGTCGAGATCGGCATCGTCGAAGATCAGGAACGGCGCGTTGCCGCCCAGTTCCATCGAAACCTTCTTGATCGTCGAGGCGCTCTGCTCGAGCAGCACGCGGCCGACCTCGGTCGATCCGGTGAAGCTGATCTTGCGCACGTCGGGATTGGTGGTGAGCTCCAGGCCGATCATGCGTGCCGATCCCGTGACGACGTTGATCACGCCGGCGGGGATGCCCGCGCGCTCGGCGAGCCGCGCCAGCGCAAGCGCCGAAAGCGGCGTCGCCGAGGCCGGCTTGATCACGATCGTGCAGCCCGCGGCGAGCGCCGCGCCGGCCTTGCGGGTGATCATCGCGTTGGGGAAGTTCCAAGGCGTGATCGCCGCGACGACGCCGATCGGCTCCTTCACTACGACCAGTTGCTGCCCCGGCTTGTTCGACGGGATGATATCGCCGTACGTGCGGCGTGCCTCCTCGGCGAACCACTCGATGAACGCAGACCCGTAAGCGATCTCGCCCATCGCTTCGGAGAGCGGCTTGCCTTGCTCGAGCGTCAGCAGGCGCGCGAGATCGGCCTGCGCCGCCATGCACAAGTCGAACCAGCGGCGCAGCAAAGTCGAACGCTCGCGCGCCGTGCGCGTGCGCCAGTCGGCCAGCGCGGCCTTCGCCGCGGCGACTGCGCGGCGCACGTCGGCAAGATCGAGATCGGGGACATGCGCGATCACCTTGCCGGTGGCAGGCGAGTGAACGGCGATGCCCTGACCGCTCCCCGCCACCCAGTCGCCACCGATCGGGCATGTCTCGCGCAGCAGGTCCGGATCGATCAGGCCGAGCGCCCGAGCCTTGTCCGCGGTCGAGAGGTGGAGTTCGGTAACGGTCATGGTTATCCTCAGCAAAGCCGGTTCGAAGGGGTCTCGCCGCGCGCGAGGGCATCGATGCCCTCGACCAGCAGCATGCCCATCGCATCGCGCGTCTCGATCGTGGCGCTGCCGATGTGCGGGGTGAGAAAGACGTTGGGCATCGTGGCGTAGCGCGGGTCGATCGCGGGCTCGCCGCGGAACACGTCGAGCCCGGCCGCGAACAAGCGCCCGCTCGCCAGCGCCGCGATCAGCGCATCGTCGTCGACGATGTCGCCGCGCGAGAGGTTGATCACGATCGCCTCGGGCGGAAGAAGCGCGATCCGCGCCGTATCGAGGAAACCGTCGAGACCGCCTCCGTTGGGCGCGCACAGGCACAGCACGTCGCTCTGTTCAAGCAGCGCCTCGGCGGTCGCATGATACGTCGCGCCCTGCTCCGGGTCGGACGTGAGCCGTGAGCGGTTGTGGTAATGGATCGCCATCCCGAACGCGCGCGCGCGCTGCGCGACCCCGCGCCCGATCCGGCCCATGCCAAGGATCCCGAGGCGCCGTCCGACGAGCCCGCGACCGAGCAGCAGCGTCGGCGCGAGCCCGGTCCACGCGCCTGATCGCACCAGCGCGTCCGCCTCATGCGCGCGGCGCGCGGCCGCGAGGATCAACAGCATGCCGACTTCCGCGCAGGCGTCGCTGAGCACGTCGGGTGTGGTCAGCACCGCGATGCCGCCCGCACGCGCAGCGGCGAGGTCAATGTGATCGTGCCCAACCGAGAGCGTGGCGATCGTTCGCAGCGACGGCGCGAGCGCGGCGATCACATCCGAAGTCACTCGCTCGGTCGTCGAGACGAACAGGTGCGTGCAGCCCGCTGCCTCGCGCGCCAGCACGTCGGGCGCCACGGGGGCATCCACGGCATGTCGGACGACGGCAAAGCGCGCGGCAATCGCCCGCTCGACGCAGGGCGTGAACCTGCGCGCCAGATAGACCCTCTCCTGCATCGCCATTTTTCGTCTCGCTCCCGCCTGCCGCAATCCGCGTCAGGCGACGAGCACATCCTCGCGGCACTTCATCAGCGGCTGGATGCGCTGTCCGAAGGCGTCGATCGCAGTCGTGTAGTCGTCGAAGCACAGCATGATGCCTTTGACGCCGGGCACCGCGGCCGCCTCGTCCAGCATGCTGGCGACGCTCTCATACGAGCCCACCAGCGTGCCCATGTTGGTGTTGACCGCGCCTTCCGGGATCTGGAGCGTCGCGGCGGTGGAACCCGCGTCGGCGTTCTTGTCGGCACTGGCCTGTTCGACCATCCATCCCAGCGCTTCGGGGTCGGCGCCGGCGTTATAGAGCTTCCAGTTGGCCATCGCGGCTTCGTCGGTCTCTGCAGCGATCACCATGAACAGCACATAAGCGCCCACGTCGCGCCCGGACTTGGCGGCGGCATCGGCCAGGCGCGCAACGCTTGCGGCGTTCGCGGTCGGCGTGTTGACGCCCGAGGCCATGCAGAAATTGTAGTCGCCGTACTGTGCCGCAAACGCCATGCCGCCGCCGCTCTGCCCGGCGCAGACGATCTCGATCTTCGAGGACGGACGCGGGCTCAGCTTGCAGTCTTCCATGGTGAAGTAGTCACCCTTGAAGTCCGACGTGCCCTTGGCCCACAACTCGTTCATCACCTGAACGTATTCGGCGCAGTACTGGTAGCGGCGCGCAAAATGTTCCTCACCCGGCCAGATGCCCATCTGCGAGTATTCGGCTTCCTGCCAGCCGGAGACGATGTTCACGCCAAAGCGGCCGCCGGAGATATCGTCGATCGTCGCCGACATACGCGCGACGATCGCGGGCGGCAGCGTCAGCACCGCGGTCGAGGCGAACAGCTTGATCTTGCTGGTCACCGCGGCGAGCCCGGCCATCAGAGTGAACGAGTCCATCGCGTGATCCCAGAACTCGCTCTTGCCGCCGAAGCCGCGAAGCTTGGTCATCGAGAGCGCAAAGTTCATGCCGTACTTCTCGGCCTTGACCACCACGTCGCGGTTCAGCGCCCATGACGGCTTGTACTGCGGCGAGGTGGTCGAGATCAGCCAGCCGTTGCTGCCGATCGGAATGAAGACGCCGATATCCATGGTGCGGTGCTCCTGTGGCGACGGCCGGCGTCGCGGAAAATCAGAGGAAGAGATCAGGCGGCCCCGATGGCCGCGAGCCCGATGCGTGCGAGATCCTCGTCCTCATCGTTGGTCAGCCCGCTGATCCCGAGCGCGCCGGTGCATTCGCCGCCGTCGATGATCGGCAGGCCGCCGGGCCAGAGCGTGAAGCGCGGATCACCGAAGTTGGCGAGATCGAGCGCAGTCTCGCCCGCAGAGCGCGAGGGAATGCCCAGCCGTGCCGCGGTAAAGGCTTTGCGCTGTGAGGCCTCGATCGAGACAAAGTTGGCGCCGTCCTGCCGCAGCAGCGCGACCAGTTCACCGTGGCGATCGACGACCGCGAAAACGGCCGCCTTGCCCAAGGCTGCGCAGGCCTGTGCTGCCGCCTCGATGGCCTTGCTGGCGAGCGCCTGGCTGATGGTTTTCTCGGACAACATCTCGGATCCTTTCGGGCTCAATGGTATTCCTCGCCGCCCGAGACGTTCATCGCCTCGCCGGTGATGTAGCTGCCTTCGTCGGAGCACAGGAATGCGGCCGCCTTTGCGGTGTCCTCGGTCAGACCGACGCGGCCGAGCGGGACGCCGGCGGTCATCTTCGCCATGTAGTCGTCGAGAGACTGGCTCTTGGCGCCCGAGCTGAAATCGTTCTGCCAGGCGCCGAGCCCCGTCGTGACGTGGTTGGGACAGATCGCGTTGACCGTGATATTGTGCGGCCCGAGTTCGAGCGCCGCAGTCCTGGTGAGCCCGATCAATCCGTGCTTCGAGGCGGTATAGGCGCTGGTGTAAAGCACCGCCGTCTTGCCCGCGAGACTGGCGATCGAGATGATCCGGCCGCCATGTCCTTGCGCGATCATCTGCCGCGCCGCGTACTTCATGCCGAAGAAGCAGCCGCGCAAATTGACGTCGAGCACGGTGTCCCACTCGGCTTCGGTCATGTCGACGAGCGGACCGAACAGGTAGCCGACGCCCGCGTTGTTGATGAAGATATCGAGCTTGCCGAACTTTTCGACCGCGAAGGCGACCAGCGCCTCGACGTCGGCTTCAACCCGCAAGTCGCCGGTGAAGGCTTCGGCCGTGCCGCCCGCGTCGCGGATCTCGGCCACGCGCTCCTCGACCTCGCTCAGGGTGCCCACGCCGTGCGCCGGGGCAAAGCGATCGACCGCCTTGCCGAGGTCGTGAACGATCACCGCGCAACCTTCGGCCGCGAGCCGCTTGGCCATGGCTTCGCCAAGGCCCTTCGCCCGCCCCGAGCCGGTGACGATCGCGACTTTGCCCCTGAGACTGTCGTACATCGCTCAGCCTTTCCAGTTCGGATCGACGGCGGTGACTTCGAGTTCCATCAACATGTCTTCCGGGCGAAAGCCCGAGATCACGAAGGTCGATCGGGCCGGGCGAATGTCGGCGAAGTATTCGTCGAACACCGAGTTGAAGCCGTCGAACTGGTCGCGATCGGTGATCAGGCTGGTCACGCGAACCACGTCCTTGAGCCCGGCGCCCGCCGCCTCGAGGATGGCCTGGACGTTCTTGATCGTCTGGCGGGTCTGCGCCTTGATCTCGGTGCCGACCATCTTGGAGGTCACCGCATCGCGCGGACCGACACCCATCAGGAAGATGAACCCGTTGGCCTTGATCGCCTGTGAAATCGGGATCGAGGCGGGGGGGCGGAAGGCTTTATCGGTGGTGACGATCTCGGGCATGATGCTGGTTTCCAGTGGTTGGGTCAGGAGGC
>CAJCHR010000450.1 GCA_903970225.1 Actinobacteria bacterium 21-64-8
TCGCCCGGACGCATCACCTTGTAGATGGACTCGAGGCCCATGTCGCGGTTCTCGGCCTTGTCGGCCTTGAGCGTGTTGCGGATCCACGGGCCGGTGTTGACCTCGTCGATGTCGAGCAGTTCGACCCGGTCGATACCCGCCTTGTCGAGGATCTCGAGGTTCTCGGGCGTCAGCTCGTCGCCGGCCTCGATGTAGATGCGGCCGGTGCTCTCGTCGATCAGATCGTGCGAGGCGAAATGGCCGAAGATTTCCTCGGTCGGGATCAGCAGAACCTCGAGACCGTCCTTCTGCGCCTTGTTGGCGGCACGCGGGCTGATCTTCTGGCCATTGGGGAATATCACCTCGCCAGACTTCGCATCGACGATGTCGAACGCCGGCTTGGTGCCGCGCCATGCCTCGGGCACATAAGGCAGCTGCCAGCCGCCTTCGCCGCGCTGCCAGTTCACGGTGTCATAAAAGAAGTTGAGGATTTCCTCGTCGTCGAGGCCCAGCGCATAGAGGAGCGAGGTCACCGGCAACTTGCGCTTGCGGTCGATGCGGACGTTGACGATGTCCTTGGCGTCGAACTCGAAATCGAGCCACGAACCGCGATACGGGATGACGCGAGCAGCGAACAGATACTTGCCCGACGAGTGCGTCTTGCCGCGATCGTGATCAAACAGCACGCCCGGCGAACGGTGCATCTGGCTGACGATCACACGCTCGGTGCCGTTGACGACGAACGTGCCGTTCGTGGTCATCAGCGGCATGTCGCCCATGTAGACGTCCTGCTCCTTGATATCGAGCACGGAGCGGGTCTCGGTCTCGGAGTCGACTTCGAACACGATCAGCCGAAGCGTAACCTTCATCGGCGCCGCATAAGTGATCCCGCGCTGACGGCACTCAGTGACGTCGTACTTGGGATCCTCGAGCACGTAATTGACGAAATCGAGCTCGCTTGTGCCGGCGAAGTCGCGGATCGGAAACACCGACCGCAGCGTCTTCTCAAGCCCCGAGACATACCCGATCGCCGGGTTGGAGCGCAGGAACTGCTCGTAGCTCTCGCGCTGCACCTCGATCAGGTTCGGCATCTGCACGACTTCGTGGATGTTGCCGAAGATCTTGCGGATGCGCTTCTTGGACGACGCACGCGAGATCGCGGTGGGCGCCGTCGGATTGAGGGGCTGAGTCGCCATGAGCGTAAATGCCTCTTTACTGCTGGCCGTGCCCCACGAAGAAGCATCGGCAGAAATCACATTGCCACGCGCGGCGAGTGGCGCCATCAACGCAAAAGCCCATCCGCAGCCAACCGAAAGGAAGACCGTGGCCAGGAACTTACTGCGTCAGACGGAAAACCCGAGCTTCCATTCGTAAACCAATCCCCGCGCATGGACTGGTCTTGCTCGAAGCAACGAGACGGAGCGCGATATAGGTGGCGCACCCCCCAGTGTCAAATGACATGAGTCCAGCTCGGAAAGACGCGGACAATCGCCGGATAGCCCTTGCGCCAGACCGTGACGATCGCCATTTTGCTGCAATGCACAATAATTCTGACTCGCCGGTGACACCCGAACGCGTTCTGATCCAGGCCATTGCGCTCAAGCAGATGGTCGGGGCAGTTTATAACGGCGGCGAAGTCCTGCTCGCCCCGCACCAGCTGTTTGCCCGGCGCGGCGCACTGTTCGTAAGCGCGCTCAACACCCGCCGCAACTGGCGCAGCGATGACGAACGCAAGCTGGGGCACTACAAGCTTGATGGATTGTCGGACCTTCAGCTTTCGTCGGATTCGTTCGAGCCGCTGCCCACCTTCGACAGCACCCTGCCCCGCGAGGAAGACGAGCCCGTCTTCTCACTCTAGGCAGCTACGCTGACGAGACGGGTGTTTCCATCTGGCTCGTCATTGCGAGCCCGGGCAGCGGCGCGATGCTTCACTGCGTCGAAATACCAGCCTCTGGGCCGCGCCTGAGGGTGCAACGTCCGCATCAAGTTTTTCAAGCATGGACGATACGAGGAGCCGTCAGCAACGCGCTGCTGGTCCCCTCGTCTCGCGCGCCATCACGAAGCGTTCGCGCGAACCATCCGTCCGGCAACACCGACGGCTCACATTACCGCAGTTTCGCAATCCCGATACCGTCCGACTTGGCGCGGTCCTTCGTCGATTCCTCACTGCGGTTCAGCGCCTTGGCGATCTCTTTCAGACCCTTGCCCTTGCCGGCGAGGGTCTTGAGCTTCTGCACCTCCTCGGGCTTCCACGGCTGTTTGTGGCGTTCGAACTTGTCGGTCATTCCGCAGCCTTCGCGGTTTTATTGGGGGGCGCTTTCTTTGCGGCCGGTTTCTTCGCAGGAGCCTTCTTGGCGGCCGCTTTCTTGGCCGGCGCCTTCTTGCCCTTCTTCGTCGACGGGCCTTTCGCGGCGCGCTCGTCAATCAGTACGATCGCTTCCTCGGCCGTCAGCGCCTCAGGTTGCTTGTCGCGCGGAAGCGTTGCGTTGGTGGTGCCATCGGTGACGTAGGGCCCATAGCGGCCGGCCATCAGCTTGATCTCACCGCCCGACGTGGGATGCGCGCCGAATAGCTTGAGCGGTTCGGCCGCAGCGCGCGCGCCGCGCCCGCCGCCCGCTGCCGCTTCGGCAAGCTTGACCACCGCGGCGTTCATGCCGGTCTCGAACACTTCGAGCGTGGCGCGCAGCTTCGCGTACTTGCCGTCGTGCGCCAGGTACGGCCCGTAGCGCCCGATGCTCGCGGTTATCGGTTTGCCACTCTCCGGGTGCGTGCCCACGGTGCGCGGCAGGTCGAGCAACTTGACCGCCCATTCGTTGTCGAGTTCGGGGATGTCCTTGGGGATCGAGGAGCGCTTGGCTTCCGTGCCCTCGCCGATCTGGATGTAGGGGCCAAAGCGGCCGGCCTTGCGGGTGATATCGAGACCGGTTTCGGGATGCTTGCCCAGCGACTCGCCATCGCTGCCATCGGCATCGCCATCGCCGCCAGGCTGGGCGAACTTGCGAGTGAACTTGCACTCGGGATAGTTCGAGCACGCCACAAACGCGCCGTAGCGGCCTCCGCGCAGCGAGAGGCGGCCGTTCTCGCGCCCGTCGGCAATGCACTTGGGGCACGTGCGCGGATCGACGCCATCTGCGCGCGGCGGGAACAGGTAATCCGACAGGAACTCGTCGAGCGCCTCGGTCACTTCCGAGGGCTTCTTCTCCATCACCTCGTCGGACTTGGGTTTGAAATCGCGCCAGAACGCCTCGAGCACCTGCTTGTACTCGGCGCGGCCGCCCGAGACGTCGTCGAGCTCGTCCTCCATGCCGGCGGTGAACTGGTAGGCGACGTAACGAGGGAAGAACCGTTCGAGAAACGCGGTCAGGAGTCGGCCGGATTCCTCTGCAAAGAAACGGTTTTTCTCGGTGCGGACGTAGTTGCGGTCCTTGAGCACCTGCAGCGTCGAGGCGTAAGTCGAAGGCCGCCCGATGCCGAGTTCCTCGAGCCGCTTGACCAGGCTCGCTTCAGAATAGCGCGGCGGCGGCTGGGTGAAGTGCTGGGTGGAATCGACCGCGTTCTTGGCGGGCATGTCGCCTTTGGCCATCGCGGGCAGCAGGCCGGAATCGTCGTCCTCGGCATCGGCCTTGGCGTCGAAGCTCTCCTCGTAAACCGCAAGGAAGCCCGGGAACTTCACCACCTGCCCGGTGGCGCGCAGCTCATTCCGACCGGTGCCGTCGCGCAGCGTGACTGTGGTGCGCTCGAGGTTGGCCGAGGCCATCTGGCTCGCCAGCGCGCGCTTCCAGACCAGATCGTACAGCCGCGCCTCGTCGCCGCTGCCGTACTTGTCGCGATTGAATTCGGTCGGCCGGATCGCCTCGTGGGCTTCCTGCGCGTTCTTGGCCTTGGCCTCGTAATGACGCGGCTTCTCGGGACAATAGTGCCCGGAAAACCGCTCGGTGATCTCCTTGCGCGCTGCGCTGATGGCGCTCGGGTCCATCTGCACGCCGTCGGTGCGCATGTAGGTGATCGCGCCCGCTTCGTAGAGCGTCTGCGCGATGCGCATCGTGTGGCTGGCGGAGAAGCCCAGCTTGCGCGCGGCCTCCTGCTGGATCGTCGATGTGGTGAACGGCGGCTGCGGATGGCGCTTGAGCGGCCGGGTCTCGACCTCCTCCACCCGGAACGCGCCGGTCTCGACCGCCGCCTTGGCCCGCGCCGCGGTGCCGGCATCGCCCAGGCTCAGCCGCTCGAGCTTGTCGCCCTCGAACTTGACCAGCCGCGCGGGGAACTCGGTGCCGCCGTGCTGCATACGGGCGATCACCTGCCAATACTCCTGCGGCACGAACACTTCGATCTCGCGCTCGCGCTCGACGATTAGCCGCAGCGCGACCGACTGCACGCGGCCCGCGCTCTTGGCGCCGGGCAGCTTGCGCCACAGCACCGGCGAGAGCGTGAAGCCGAACAGGTAATCGAGCGCGCGGCGCGCGAGGTACGCGTCGATCAGGTCCTGATCGAGCTCGCGCGGGTGCTTCATCGCGTTGGTCACCGTCTCCTTGGTGATCGCGTTGAAGGTGACCCGTTCGACCTCCTTGGGTAGCGCCTTGCGCTTGGCCAGCAGCTCGCGGACATGCCAGCTGATCGCCTCGCCCTCGCGGTCAGGGTCGGTGGCGAGGATCAGCCGGTCGGCCTGCTTGGCGAGATCGGTGATCTCCTTGATCTGGCGCTGCTTGTCCCCGTACAGTTCCCAGTCCATCGCGAAATCATCATCGGGCCGCACCGACCCGTCCTTGGCGGGCAGATCGCGGACATGGCCGTAGGAAGCGAGGACGCGGTAGTCCTTGCCGAGGTACTTCTCGATGGTCTTCGCCTTGGCGGGCGATTCGACGATAACCAGCTGCATTTGCGTCCTGAAATTCCGGCGCGGCGGAAAGCCTCACACGTACGCGTGAATCTGGCGATGATGCGCGAGCGCCGTCAAGGGGACTGTTTCCGCTGATTTTACCGGCGACCATGCGTTCACCGGCTACCGCCGAACAATCATGAGCCGGTCAGGCGAACAGTTCCTCGAACTCCGCCGTCCCGCCCACCAAGCGTCGATAGATCGCGACGATCGAGGCTGCGCCCAGAATGCTTCCGATCGCGCCGATGAATTCGGTGACCAGGGTTTGTACGAACGAGCCTGCAAGGCCGCCGAAGCCCAGCAAGAACCCGATGACGATCGCCGCGACGAAGTAGATGCCGAAGATGATCAGTCCGAACAGGATGATGGCCCAGACGTTGCCTTCCGTCGCGGCCCAGCTCGTCCGCATAGAGTCGGTCACGCCCTGCCCCTGACCGAGCACGATCGCGGGTGCCAGGCTCCAGCGGGCAGCGAAGTAAATGCCGGGCACGATCAGCAGGATCAAGCCAACGATCACGCCAAGACCAGTCAGCAATCCGGCGCCGAAATAGGGCCAGAACCCGCCGGCATTCCGGATCAGCCCTTCGCGCGAAAGCAGCTCCTTCAAAAGAAAGTAGCCGATGACCAGCCCGATGATGCCCGACGTGCCTCTGCCGCCGTTGTCGCTGAGCAGGTACGTCAGCAGAGTGTTGGCCACGCCCAAAGCCACCCCCGCGATCAACAGCAGCGGCGCGTGCCGAGTCAGTACTGCCTGAAACTCGGAAATGAATTCGCCGAACGTCACCTGACGTGAACCTGTAGCCATCTCTGCCCCCTTGTTCTTATCACTTACCTCTTCACGCAATGCTTACCCTAGAACCCGCGTGCCTGACCAGCCTTCCTGCCAGTTCGAGTTCGAGAAGCGCCAGTTGCACCGATGCCGTGCTTGCGCCGGACTGGCGGATCAGTTCGTCAACCGCGATAGGCGCGGTGGTGAGCAGTGAGCCGATGTCCGCCGGGTCGTCGCTGAACGTCTCGGCGGCGAGGTAGGCGGGCGGAGCAGGTTCGCGGAACGTGGATCTCGGCGTGCCGACGAAGCTGGAAACCAGCTCGACCGCGTCCTCGGGCGTCTGCACCAGCACCGCGCCATCGCGGATCAACTGGTTGCAGCCGTGGCTGCGTGCGTCGAGCGGCGAGCCGGGGATCGCCATGACCTCGCGCCCGTACTCGCCCGCGAGCCGCGCGGTGATCAGCGAGCCCGACTTCGGCGCAGCCTCGACCACCAGCGTGCCCGCGGCGAGCCCCGCGATGATGCGGTTGCGCGAGGGGAAGTGGCGCGCGAGCGGCTCGGTACCAGGGGGTTGTTCGGCGATCAGCAGGCCGTCCGCCGCGATCTCGTCCTGCAGCGCGGCGTTCTCGGGCGGGTAGGCGATGTCGATGCCGCTCGCAATCACGCCGACCGTGCCGCCGCCGCCGGTACCTGCCGAAAGTGCCCCGCGATGCGCTGCGCCGTCGATCCCCCGCGCCAGCCCCGAGACGACCACGTAGCCCGCGTCGGCAAAGGCGGCGGCGAAATCGCGCGCGAGCTTGACGGCGGCGGCCGAGCAATTACGGGCGCCCACCATCGCGATCGCGGGACGTAGCGCGATCTTCGCGTCGCCGCGGACGGTGAGGATCGGCGGCGCGCCGTCAGCCTCTGCGAGCAGCGGCGGATAGTCGGGCGCATCGTCGAACAGGTACCGCGCGCCGGCACGCTTGACCGCCGCGATCTCGGCCTCGATCTGGCGTTCGGGCGCAGCGCGATAGCGCGCACCTGCGCGCGCTGCGAGATCAGGCAGCGCCTCCAGTGCCTTCACCGCATCACCGAATCGGCGCAGCAACTGCGCGTAGCTGACCGGGCCGACGTTCGGCGAGCGCAGCAGACGGATGCGTGCAAAGGCCTCCGCCTGAGCCAAGGTCATGCAGGGCGCCTCATGCCGCCTGGCCGCCGCCGATCCGCGATTCGGTCCCGGCGCGCAGGCGGATGACGTTGGCGCGGTGCTGAAATACGACCAGCACAGCCATGATCGCGAGCCCGATCGCATCGACGAGCAGCGTCGGCTTGACCCAGAACGTATACGTCCCGGTCCGCTCGAACAGGTACAGCGCAAAGGCCGCGGCCGGAGCGGCAACGGCCGAACTCATGCCGCCGAGCGAGGATATCTTCGTCAACCGCGCGATGATCAGCCACACCAGCGCGCAGGCCAGCAGGATCCGCCAATCGAGCGCGAGGTCGATCCCGAGCAGCGTCGCCACGCCCTTGCCTCCATTGAACCTCAGCCAGATCGGGAAGCAGTGGCCGACCATCGCCGCGCAGGCGGCGGCGATGATCACTTCGGCATCGCCCCCCGACCACCACGACGCGAGCAACACAGACACGATCCCCTTGCCCGCATCGAGCAGCAGCGTTGCCGCCGCGAGCCCCTTGCGCCCGGTGCGCAGCACGTTGGTGGCGCCGATGCTGCCCGAGCCGATCTTGCGAAGGTCCCCCGCGCCGGTCAGGCGGGTGAGGATCAGCCCGAACGGGATCGAGCCGAGCAGGTATCCGGCGATCAGGGCAGGCAACATCTCCACGTGGGTTTCCTTATCGGGCGCAGCCGGGGTTGTCTAAGATCGATGAAAGCTTACCACCACTCCCGATCAATCCATGCGGCACCAGCGATAGGGCCGCCCGGGAGAGAAGCGCCATGAAGAAGTTCGTCAATCACGTCGATCATGCGGTCTATCTTTCGAAGTGGGAAAACCTCGATGCCAACATCGCCCGGCTCGAGCTTCTGACCGACTCGAAGATCGAGCGCTGCGTTCGTGACGACATGGGCTGCGCGATCTGCGTCGATTGGTCCACCGGCATCGAAGTCGTCTCGCCGACGCCAGAGCGCGGACCGGCCAACGACGCGCTGCATGCACGGCTGGAATCGCACGGCGAAGGGCTGCTCGCGGTTGTCTACGGCGTGCCCGACCTCGATGCACACATGGCCAAGCTCAAAGCGAAGGGCGTGGAACTGGGCCCGCTCATGGAGACCGACCCGTGCGAACCGTGGTTCGACCGCATCGTGCTGCGCGAGCGCTTCGCTCCGGGGTTCCTGGACAGCTGGATGGTGTTCAGCCAGATCGACTACGCCGACGGCGTGATACGCTATGTCGACGTTCGGGAAGCTGCCAGCGCCAAGTGATGCCCAAGCCCCACCCGATACCCGCGCATTCGTGATCGATCCCGCATCCCCTATCCTGCTGTTCGATTCCGGCGTCGGCGGACTGTCGGTACTCGCCGAGGTCCGCAAGGCGCTGCCCGATGCGCCGATCATCTATGCGGCCGATAATGCGGGGCTCCCATATGGCACCAAGACCGAAGCACAGGTCGCTGCGCGCGTCGCGGGTCTGCTCGGGCGGATGACCGAGCGGTTCCGGCCGCGGCTGGTGTGCATCGCGTGCAACACCGCCTCGACGATTGCGCTGGGCATGGTGCGCGAAGTCCTGGAGGTGCCCATCGTGGGCACCGTTCCTGCGATCAAGCCCGCCGCGGCGATGACGAAGACCGGCACGATCGGGCTTTTGGGAACCGAAGCGACGATCCGGCAGGGCTATGTCGACCGGCTCGAAGGCGAGTTCGCGGGCGGCAAGCGCCTGCTGCGCGCAGCGGCGCCCGAACTGGTCGAGGCGGCCGAAGCTCGGCTGCGCGGCAAGCCTGTTTCAACGGACGTGCTCGCGCGCGGCGCCGATCGGCTGCGCGCGCTGCCGGGCGGCGATGCAATCGATACCGTGGTGCTCGCCTGCACGCATTTCCCGCTGCTCGAAGCCGAATTGGCCGAAGCGTTCGGTCCCGACGTCGCCTTCGTCCACGGCGCGCCCGGCATCGCGCGGCGGATCGCATTCCTGACCCAGGGACAGTCGTTCGTGCGCGCCGAACCGGACAGCGCGCTGTTCACCGGCGATGACCAGGACGTGGCCGCGCTCGGCCCCGCGCTGTCCGATCATGGTCTAACAAGGATTCACTTTCTGTGATCGCGAGTTCAGACTAGAAACGAGCCACCTTATCGCGTAATCGCCACGCCCACGAGACCGGCCGCCGCGCGCGGGCCGGCCACAGGGATGAGCGTTTCGGGACGATTGCCGACGTGAATTACGATCAGATTTTCGATCAGGCGATCGATCGCCTCCACAGCGAAGGTCGCTACCGCGTCTTCATCGATATTCTGCGCAACAAGGGGGCGTTCCCGAACGCGCGCTGTTTCGCGGGACACAACGGGCCCAAGCCGATCACCGTATGGTGCTCTAACGATTACCTCGCGATGGGCCAGCACCCCAAGGTGATCGCGGCGATGGAAGAGGCGCTGCACGACGTCGGCGCGGGCTCGGGCGGCACGCGCAACATCGGTGGCAACACGCATTACCACATCGAGCTGGAGGCCGAGCTTTCGGACCTCCACGGCAAGGAAGGCGCGCTGCTGTTCACCAGCGGCTATGTCTCGAACGACGCGACGCTGTCGACCCTCGCCAAGATCCTGCCCGGCTGCGTGATCTTCTCGGACGAACTCAATCATGCGAGCATGATCGCGGGCATCCGCAACTCGGGTGCCGAGAAGAAGGTGTTCCGCCACAACGACCTCGAGCATCTCGAGGAACTGCTGGCCGAGACCGATCCCGCGCTGCCCAAGCTGATCGCGTTCGAGAGCGTCTACTCGATGGACGGCGATGTCTCGCCGGTTCACGCAATCTGCGATCTGGCCGACAAGTACAACGCGCTGACCTATATCGACGAAGTCCACGCGGTCGGCATGTACGGTCCGCGCGGCGGCGGCATCACCGATCGCGACGAGGCGGCCGATCGCATCACGATCATAGAGGGTACCCTGGGCAAGGCGTTCGGCGTGATGGGCGGATACATCGCCGCCGACCGCAAGATCATCGACGTGATCCGCAGCTATGCCCCGGGCTTCATCTTCACCACCAGTCTCTCGCCGGTGCTGGTCGCGGGCGTGCTCGCGTCGGTCAAGCATCTCAAGGCGTCGAGCGTCGAGCGTGAGGGCCAACAGGCCTCCGCCGCTCTACTCAAGCACCTGTTCGCCGAGGCCGGCCTGCCGGTCATGCCCTCGACCACGCACATCGTGCCCCTGATGGTCGGTGACCCGGTCAAGGCCAAGCGGATCAGCGACATCCTGCTAGCCGAATACGGCGTCTACGTTCAGCCGATCAACTATCCCACCGTGCCACGCGGCACCGAACGGCTGCGCTTCACCCCCGGCCCCGCGCACACCGATGCGATGATGCGCGACCTGACGCAGGCACTGGTCGAGATCTGGGACCGGCTGGAGATGAGGAAGGCCGCCTGAGGCCTCTCATGCGTTCCGGGTTGCGTTCAGCGCTCCCGGTTCTCCTTGCAGCCCTAATTCCCGCATTCCTCACCGGCCTGGCCTATTGGCCCGGGCTGATGGGCTGGGACCCTGTTCATCAATATGGACAGGCGTTGTCCGGGCAGATCACCGACTGGCATCCGCCGATCATGCAGTGGCTGTGGGAGCAGTTTATCCCGGTCTGGTCAGGGCCGGCGCCGATGTTGCTCATACAGCTTGTGACGTGGTGGGGCGGGCTGGCGTTGCTGGCGGTTCGGGCCCTGTCAGAGGCGCGGCGCGGGCTTGGCTGGGGGTTGCTCGCTTGCGGGTTGCTGCCGTTGGGGCTCGCACTGTCCGGTGCGGTGTTCAAGGACAGCATGATGGCCGGAGCGCTGGTGAGTGCAGCGGGGCTGATTGCGTGGCGCGACCGGCGGCGGCTGACGGTGCCGCTGGCAGTTGTGCTGCTGGTGTTCGCCTCGGCACTGCGGTTCAATGGGTTCGTTGCCGCAATGCCTTTGCTTCTCATGCTGCTGCCTGAAGCATTCCGCCGCACGTGGCCTCGGCTGGTTCTGAGCGCCATGCTGGCCTCGGCGGCGCTCGTAGCGGTGGTCCCCGCAATCAACGCGGTGATCGGGGCAAAGCCGTCGGGCGTGCAGCTTTCGCTGCTGATATACGACATTGGTGGCATCACCGAATTCAGCGGCGTCAACGCGTTCCCGTCGCAGCTCAGGCGGGATCTCGACGACAACCCGATCGTCGATCCGGTCGGGGTCAATCACCGATGCTATGACCCCGAAAAGTGGGACAGTTACTCCGACTGGGTCGATCCCGAATGCCCGCTGGGTTTCACCGACTGGAACGCAGAGTTGGTGCCCGCGGGGATCGATGCGAAGCGTGTGTGGCTGGCGGCCGTGCTGCATCACCCGTTCGCTTATGCCGAGCATCGGCTGACGCATTTCGCCTGGAACACGCGGATTTTTCCGATGCCGGACGCGGTCGAGCGGCCGGTGCCGGTGGAAACGGTCGAGAATGATTGGGGTTTTCACATTACGGCGGGGCCAGTGTGGCGCGCGATCGATGGCCTTGCAATGGCCAGCGCGCATACCCCGCTGGGGTGGCCGATCGTGATGATCGCACTGGCATTCGGCGCGGTAGTGGTAGCGTCGAGCGCGAACAGGCCCCTCCCCTTCGGGGCAGCGATCAGAGGTGGGAACTCTCCCGATCGAACACTTCTCGAAAGCGAGAGCCCGCCTCCCAGCTCCTCCTCCTCCAAAGAGCAAGGGCTTACTCGCCTCGCTCTCCCTCTCGCTCTCTCAGCTTTCCTTTACGGCTTCAGCTACCTTCCGCTCAGCGTCGCGTCGGAATTGCGTTATCACCTCTGGACCAGCCTTTCTGCGCTGCTGGCGACAGTGCTGGCCCTCGCCAACGCCCGCGGCATCGGCCGCCGCCGACTTGTGCTGGCTTACGCGCCCGCGCTGGTCGCCGTGGTCGTCTGTCTGGCCTTCAGGATGTGAAATCGCGCCGGGCGATCGCTGCGCTCGTGCTCGCCGCTATCATCCCCGGCGCGCTCACGGCTTACGCCTACTGGCCCGGCATGATGAGCTGGGATCCGGTGCTGCAATACCGTCAGGCGCTGACCGGGCAGATCACCGACTGGCATCCGCCCATCATGCAGTGGCTGTGGCGGCAGTTCATTCCGGCCTGGCCGGGTCCCGCACCGATGATGATTCTGCAAATCGTGTTGTGGTGGACCGGGCTCTTGCTGCTGGCTCTGCGGGCGCAGCATGAGGGGCGTGGACGGCTGGCCTGGGCGCTGCTCGGCTGCGGGATGTTGCCGCTGGGCCTCGCGCTGACCGGGGAGGTTTACAAGGACAGTCTGATGGCCGGTGCGCTGGTTGGCGCAGCGGGCCTGATCGCGTGGAAGGAGCGCTCACGCTGGGTGATCGCGCCGGCGCTGATGCTTGTCCTGCTCGCGGCGGCGATGCGCTTCAACGGCTGTGCAGCGGCGCTTCCACTGCTGATCGCGCTGCTGCCCGCCGCACTGCATCGAACCCGGCCGCGCCTGCTGCTGACGGCAGTGGCCGCTGTTGCCGCGCTGCTGGCGGTGGTGCCGGTGACCAATGCGCTGATTGGCGCGACACCTTCAGGCGTCCAGGTCTCGCTGATGGTGTTCGACGTCGGCGGGATCACCGAGCGGACCGGGATCAACCAGTTCCCACCGCAGATCGATCACGACAGCCACGGGAAACCGATCGGCGATCCGGTCGCGGCCAATCACCGCTGCTACAACGTGCAGAAATGGGACAGTTATTCGGGCTGGGCCGATATCGAATGCCCGCTGGGATTCTCGGCGTGGATCGACCTGATCGACAGCAAGCAGATCGACGCGAAGCGAATCTGGCTGGGGGCGATCGTGCGTCACCCGGTCGCTTACGCCGAGCACCGCCTCACGCATTTCGGATGGAATACGCGGTTCCTGCCACTCCCGATCTGGGTCGAGCGTCCCGCGCAGGAGCAGACGCAAGCCAACGAATGGGGCTTCCACATCACTCCCAACCCGGTGTTCCGCGCGATCGACACGCTGACGATGGCGAGTGCGTATACGCCGCTAGGCTGGCCGATCGTGATGATCGCGCTGGCGTTCGGGGCGGTGGCGGCGGGTTCGTCCCGCTCGGGCATCTCCAGCCTCACCCTCCCCCTCGCGCTCTCATCGTTCCTCTACGGAATGAGCTATCTGGTCGTCAGTGTCGGCGTGGACCTGCGTTATCACTTGTGGACCGACCTCGGTGCGTTGCTGGCGACGGTACTGATCTTGGCAGATGCTCGAAGTATCTCCAGGAGACGGCTGGCGCTGGCTTACGCGCCCGCGGCACTGGTCACATGTGCCTGCATCGCGCTCAGGATTTGAGCCGCCAGCCCGTCCGGAAAATCCAGCTGATCACCGCGACACACATCAACAGGAAACCGAAGGTCAGCCCGGCCGAGGCGGCGAAACTGACGTCGGCCTTGCCGTAGAACGTCCAGCGCAGTCCGTTCACGAGGTAGACCACAGGGTTGAACAGTGTGACCGTGTGCCAGGTCGGTGGCAGTGCGGCGATCGAGTAGAACGTGCCGCCCAGGAACGTCAGCGGCGTAATCACCAGCATCGGCTCCACCGTCAGCTTCTCGAAGCTGTCCGCCCAGCAGCCCAGGATGAAGCCCAGCAGTGAGAACGTCACCGCGATCAGCATGATGAACCCTGCGGCGAGCAGGGGGTGCAGCACGGTGTAGTCGACGAATACGCGTGCGGTCGCCAGGATGATCACCGCGAGCAGCAGCGATTTTGTCGCCGCCGCACCGACATAGCCAAGCAGCATCTCGGGCACGCCGATCGGCGCCGAGAGCGTCTCGTAAATCGAGCCGGTGAAGCGCGGCAGATAGATGCCGATGCTGGCATTGCCGGTGCTTTCCGACAGGATCGTCAGCATCAGCAGCCCGGGCACGATGAACGCGGCATAAGGCACACCGCCGATCTGGTGGATCGAGCCGCCGATCGCGCTGCCGAATACGAGGAAATAGAGTGAGGTGGTCAGAACCGGCGCCGCGATGGACTCGAACAGCGTGCGCCAGGTGCGCGCCAGTTCGAATGTGTAGATCGCCGCCATGCCGCGTGCGTTGAAATGCATCATGCCGGCTTCGCTTCAGGGCGATCACCGATCAGATCGACGAAAATGTCCTCGAGGCTCGATTGCCGCACATCGAGCCCTGTAAAATCGATCCCCTCGGCGACCAGCCGCTTCACCAGCGCCGCGATGCCGGTCTGCGGATCGGCCTCGCCCGAGCCGCGGTAGCACAACACGCTGCCGGCTTCGCCGAGTGCGACCGGAAAGCCCGACAAAGACTCGGGCACCACGTCCAGCGCCACGGCGAGCGTGATCCGCGCCTCGGTCCGGCCCAGCCGCGCCATCAGCGCATGCTTGTCCTCAACCAGCTTGAGCTCACCGCGATCGATCACGCCGATCCGGTCGGCCATCTCCTCGGCCTCTTCGATGTAATGCGTGGTGAGAATGATCGTGACGCCCTGCTCGCGAAGCTCGCCGATCAGGCCCCACATGTCACGCCGCAACTCGACATCGACGCCCGCGGTGGGCTCGTCGAGGAACAGGATCTCCGGATCGTGCGCCAGCGCCTTCGCAATCAGCACGCGGCGCTTCATTCCGCCCGACAATTCGCGCACCGGGGTGTCGCGCTTGTCCCACAGCGACAGTGATTTGAGCAACCGTTCGATCCGCCGGGGGTCCGCCGGGAGCCCGAACAACGCCCGGCTGAACGCGACCGTGCGGCCGACCCGTTCGAACATGTCGATCGAGAGCTCTTGCGGCACCAGCCCGATCCGCGCGCGCGCCTTGCGCCAGTCCCTCGCCATGTCGAGCCCGAAGGCGCTGATCCCGCCAGCGGTGGGCGTCACGAGCCCGCAGACACAGCCGATCAATGTGGTCTTGCCCGCGCCGTTTGGTCCGAGCAGCGCGAAGATCTCTCCTTTGCGGATCGCAAGGTCGGTGGGCCTCAGCGCGGCGATGCCGCCAGCATAAGTCTTCTCGAGACCACGAATATCGAGAATCGCCTCCACCATCCGCGCATATGGTGCGACGCACCCGCCATTTCAAATTCGCCGGTGCGATTTGCGCAGCGCACAACTCCTCGATAACGGCTTATCCAAAGAGATTCGCCGGATATGCATCAGGCGTGACCCATCGGAGAGACCAGTTTGAGCGCGCCAGTACTGACGACCACGCTGAACCCGGACTCTCCGGAGGCACAAGCCCGCGCCAGCCACAACCGCGCGCTCGCCGAGGCCCTGCGCGCACGTGTCGCGACAGCAGCCCTGGGCGGCGACCAGAAATCGCGCGATCGCCACACCGCCCGCGGAAAACTGCTGCCGCGTGACCGGGTGGAGCGGCTGCTGGATCCGGGCTCGCCGTTCCTCGAAGTCGGCCAGCTTGCCGCGAACGGGCTGTATGGCGAGGACATCCCTGGCGCGGGCGTGATCACCGGCATCGGCCGGGTCTCAGGCCGTCAGGCGATGATCGTGTGCAACGATGCCACCGTGAAGGGCGGCACGTATTATCCAATGACGGTCAAGAAGCACTTGCGCGCGCAGGAGATTGCGGAGGCGAACCGCCTGCCGTGCATCTACCTGGTCGACAGTGGCGGCGCCAACCTCCCGCACCAGGCCGAGGTGTTCCCAGACCGCGACCACTTCGGGCGGATCTTCTTCAACCAGGCGAACATGAGCGCCAAGGGCATCCCGCAGATCGCCTGCGTGATGGGCAGTTGCACCGCTGGCGGCGCCTACGTGCCGGCGATGAGCGATGAGAGCATCATCGTGCGCAATCAGGGCACGATCTTCCTCGCCGGCCCACCGCTGGTGAAGGCCGCAACCGGCGAGGAGATCAGCGCCGAGGACCTTGGCGGCGGCGAACTCCACAGCCGCAAGTCGGGCGTCACCGACCATCTTGCCGACAACGACGAGCACGCGCTGACGATCGTGCGCGACATCA
The DNA here is from genome assembly GCA_903970225.1 of Actinobacteria bacterium 21-64-8. Lineage (GTDB taxonomy): Bacteria > Pseudomonadota > Alphaproteobacteria > Sphingomonadales > Sphingomonadaceae > Novosphingobium. The sequence goes on from CAJCHR010000450.1 coordinate 15,744, forward strand.
TGAGCCACCTGGGGCCCGTCCACCCGCATGGCCTGCCGCTCAAGACCCCGCGCTCACCCAAGTATGCGGCCGAGGAACTGTATAGCGTCGTCCCCGACGACGTGCGCGCGCCGTACGACGTGCACGAGGTGATCGCGCGGATCGTCGACGGCAGCGAGTTCCACGAGTTCAAAGCACTTTACGGCAGTACGCTGGTCACCGGCTTCGCGCACATCTGGGGCATGCCGGTCGCGATCCTCGCCAACAACGGCGTGCTATTTTCCGAGAGCGCCCAGAAAGGCGCGCACTTCATCGAACTCGCCTGTCAGCGCAAGATCCCGCTGCTGTTCCTGCAGAACATCAGCGGCTTCATGGTCGGCGGCAAGTACGAGGCCGAGGGCATCGCCAAGCACGGCGCCAAGCTGGTCACCGCGGTCGCCACCGCGACCGTGCCCAAGATCACCGTGCTGATCGGCGGCAGCTTCGGCGCGGGCAATTACGGCATGTGCGGCCGAGCTTACGACCCTCGCTTCCTGTTCACATGGCCCAATGCGCGAATCTCGGTGATGGGCGGCGAACAGGCCGCGTCAGTGCTCGCCACCGTCCATCGTGACGCTGCCAAGTGGACACCCGAAGAGGCCGAGGCGTTCAAGGCTCCGGTGCGCCAGAAGTACGAGGATGAGGGTAACCCGTACTACGCCACCGCGCGGATGTGGGACGACGGCGTGATCGACCCCGCGCAGACCCGCGATGTTCTGGGGCTGGCGCTGGCGGCAACATTGGAAGCTCCGATCCCGGACCGGCCGCAGTTCGGCGTGTTCCGGATGTGATCCGGATGTTCCATGGACGATCTCCGCAAACGCGCGCCCCGCATCGCGGCGCCGACAACGCCGAAACCGGCAATCATCAGCGCCCAGCTTTCAGGCTCCGCAACCGGCGCATAGGAGAGCGTGTACGAGCCCGGAGACTCGGCGCTCCCGAAGATGCTGATGCTGCAGCAGGTTTCGTAATAATCGTCATGCCCGCCATCGGGATAAGGCACCGAGTGGTCCGGGTAGACCGTCACGTCGACCGCGTATCGGGTCGGTCCGGTCTGCAGCAGCGTATAGTCCTGGTCGACGTCGTCACCGCCCGTCAGCACGACACCCAGCCCATCTTGATAAGTGTACATGTTGTCGGAGATCGTCTTCACGATATCGCTCTCGAGGTAGTCGAGATCCTCGAACGACGTCGTGAGATCAAGCGTGAAGCGATAGGTTCCCGGAGCGAGCGCCCCGACCTTGCTGAAAATGCTGAATTGGTTGCCCAGATCGTAAGGACCGCTCGCGATCACCGTCGCTGCGAGCGCGGCAGTCGTCATGGTGACGCTCAGGGCGATTGCGAACAGTATGGATACAAGGCGTTTCATGGTGCCCCTCCGATTCCGTTTCTGTTTGATAGAAGTGTCTGCCCGCCACCTTCCGATGTCAATCACGTACAAATTCATAGTAAGTAATTCTTTTTTGCATGTGAATGCTGGAGCGAACTGCCGATGATCAAATCCCTACTCATCGCCAATCGCGGCGAAATCGCCTGCCGCATCATCCGCACCGCGCGGGCAATGGGCATCCGTACGGTCGCGGTCTATTCGGACGCCGACGCCCGCGCACTGCACGTGCGCCAGGCAGATGAAGCAGTACACATCGGTCCCTCCCCGGCCCGCGAAAGCTATCTCGTCGGCGAGAAGATCATCGCCGCGGCCCTGCAGACCGGGGCCGAGGCGATCCATCCGGGCTATGGTTTCCTCTCGGAGAACGCCGCGTTTGCGCAAGCCGTGATCGACGCGGGGCTGGTCTGGGTCGGTCCCAAGCCCGCGAGCATCACTGCGATGGGCCTCAAGGACGCCGCCAAGAAGCTGATGCAGGCAGCCGGCGTGCCGGTCACCCCGGGCTACATGGGCGAGGACCAGAACCCGGCACTGCTCGCCGCGGAAGCCGAGAAGACCGGCTACCCGGTGCTGATCAAGGCGGTTGCCGGCGGCGGCGGCAAGGGCATGCGGCGGGTCGATGCGGCGGCGGACTTCGCCGACGCGCTGCAATCGTGCCAGC
>CAJCHR010000451.1 GCA_903970225.1 Actinobacteria bacterium 21-64-8
TTGGAGAAGCCGCCCGACTTGTAGCCGGTCTTGAACGCGCCGTAGAGCGTGGTGCGGCTGGTCGGGTGCCAGGTCAGCGTCGCCTCGGGCGACCAATTGCTGTCGGCGAACTTGCCCGAGCTGAACTGGCCCTCCGGTGCCACGATGCCGAACGGCACGAACAGCTGGTTGACGAAGCTGTTGCCGAGCGAGACCGTCTTGGTCTCGCGCGTGAAGCGGACGCCCGCGGCGAGCTCGAGATTGGGGCGGATGTTGTAGATCGCCTGGCCGAAGCCCGAATAGGTCTTGCCCGAATTGTTGGTCAGCAGCGTCCAGTTGTTGGTCTGCCCGTTGCGCGGATCGCCGCCGACGATCGCGATCGCGCCGTCGCCGCGCGTGTTGCGGCCGCTCTTCTCGTAATAGGCACCGGCCGCGAAATTTAGTGGTCCCTCGAACGACGTGTTGACTCGGATTTCCTGGGTGAAGGCATGGCTGCTGTCCGCGTTGTAGCCAAGCACCAGCGCGGTCGAATCGTAGGAGAAGCTGTCGAAGCCGACATTGTTGTAATGCCAGTAGCCGGTGACCGAGGTGATGGTCGCGTGGTCGAGCTTATAGTTCATCGTCAGCGACGACATGATCGAATGATATTGCGTGTACGGGATGCCGCCGTTCGAATTGGGATAGTGCGCCGCCACCGCCGGGTTGAGCGAGCCATCCGAATGCGAGCCGTTGAGCTTGCAGTCGCCCGCCGGGTCGCTGACGAAGGTGCCGCTCAGCAGATCGAGCGTCGAGGGATGCGCGCCGGCGCACTTGACCTCGGTACCGGCGGTCTCGCCATGATCCTTTTCCTTGTCGCCGAACACTTTGAGCGTCGCGTCGAACCGGCTGTCGGGCTTCCAGACCAGCGTACCGCGGCCGAGAAATTCGCGCGTGCCGGGATCGGTGCGATGCGCCGCACCGACCGGCGGATTGGTGGGATCGCTTGGGATCGCCACCGGCACCGCGGTGTTCTTGATGTAGCCCGCCATCGCGTCGCCGCGCATCGCGATGCGGAAGCCCAGCGTATCGGTGATCGGACCGGCGATCGCGCCTTCGACATACCGTTCATGCGCATTGAACTCATAGCCGCTGCGGATGTAGCCGGAGAGCCGCTGGGTCGGTCCGTTGGTATGGACCGAGATCACGCCGCCCGGGCTGTTCTTGCCGAAGAACAGCGCCTGGGGACCCTTGAGCACCTCGACCTGGGCGATGTCAAAGAAGCCCTGGGTGATCAGACGACCACGGCTGATCTGGAGGCCGTCGATGTTGAGCGAGACGGTCTGGTCGATGCCCGCGTCGAGTGCCGAGGAGCCGATGCCGCGGATCGAGAAGGAGGCACCGGCGCCGCCGCCGCCGGTCTTGGCGAGGATGACCTGCGGGATGAGCTGGCCGATCTTGCTGAGATCCGTGGCCGCATAGCGGTTGATGTCGGCGGCGCTGACCGCCGAGACCGCGACGGGCACCTGGAGCAGCGTCTCGTCGCGCTTGCGTGCGGTCACGATGATCTGTTCGCCGACCGGCGCCTCGGTCGTCTCCGCGCGCGCGTGGGGCGGCGGTGTCTGTGCGGGGGCTTGCGTCGTGTCGGTGGGGATGGCGGACGACGGCGTGGTCTGGGCCAGCGCGGGCGCAGCGATCGCAAGCAAGGCCGTCGATCCCAAGATCAGACGCGTCGCGTGCCGAATAGTATCGCTTTTCATGGAACTCCCCTTGGTCGCTTTGTTTGCGACGGTTTCGTCCAGGGAGCGGGCAGGCGATACTATCGAAAGTCGCAGGCGTGAGATGTTGTGTCAGTCATGTTGCAGAATCAGCGCTGCTTGATGGCATCCGCGCGGACGCCGCCGAGCCAGTCGCCGGTCAGCTGATTGTGGGCATGCGCGAGGTGATGCAGGCTGAACACCGCGTCCATGCCCGCGCGCTTGCCGGCCAGATCCTCGAGCTGGTTGAACGCCTGCTTGGCGAGCGCGAGCGCGAAGCGCGGCGCTTTGGCCGCCTTGGTCGCCATCGCGATCGCCTCGTCGTCGAGCGCGTCGCGCGGCACGACGCGATTGACCATGCCGAGCTGATAGGCGCGTTCCGCAGGCATGCGCTCGCCCAGATACAGGAATTCGCGCGCGATGCGGGGATGCATCTCGTAGACATGCGCGAAATATTCGACCCCGGGGACGCCCATGGCGAGCACGGGATCGCTGAAGAAGGCGTCGTCGGCAGCGACGATCATGTCGGCGACCCAGGCGAGCATCAGTCCGCCCGCGATGCACGCGCCCTGGACCGCGGCGATCATCGGCTTGGGCAGCGCGCGCCAGCGGCGGCACAGCCCGAGATAGCTTTCCTGCTCGCGGACATAATTGGTCTCGGCACCGGCCGTGCCGACATGGTCGTACCAAAGCGAGCGGCGATCGGGCCACGACGCACCGAAGTCGCAACCGGGCGTGCCGATGTCGTGACCCGAGGAGAAATGCCGGCCTTCGCCGCGCAGCACGATCGCCTTGACCGCTTCGTCTGCCGCTGCGCGCGCAAACGCCTCATCGAGCGCGTAGAGCAGCTGCGCGTTCTGGGCGTTGCCGAAGCGCGGCCGGTCAAGGCTGACGATCGCGAGATCGTCGCGCCGCTCGTACCGGACGGGCTGCTCCGTCTCGTAGACGGGGCCGCCCGTGCCGGCTGCGTCGCTCATGCGCCGACCCGGGCCTGCCCCTCGGCGATCATGCGCCCGATCATCACGTGCATCAGCCGGATCCGCATCTCCGAATAGAGCGCGAAGTTGACGACGCCGGTGCCCGACGATTTGAGCCCGGTCTGCACGTGCGGCAGGTTCTCCATGTCCTGCTCGAACACGGGCCCCAGCGCGCCGAGCATCGGCGACGACGACCAATCCTCTTCGAGCGACAGACGATGCTCGGTGACGGGCTTGGGCCGCGGGCCGGTCTTGGGAACGCGCTTGAGGATGATCACGTCCATGATCGAGGTGTCGGGATCGAGCCCGTTGGGCCGCCAGCGATAGACGACATTGGGGGCATAGCCCGCCCAGAAGTTCATGTGCGGGAAGACGTTGTAGAGCAGCGCGTCGATGATCTCGGCGTCGGATACGTCCGAATAGTCCCAGCCGTCCTCGGCGGCGAGCGACTTGCGGGTGACTTCGCTCGCATACATGCGCGCGGTTACGCCGACTTCGAGTTCGCTCGGCGCATCCGGCGTGTCGCGCGCGGTGTTCTCCTTCTTCTTTTCCGCGACGCCGCCCTTCTTGGACGATTCGCCGCCGGAGACATGGCTGCCGCCCGCCGCCTCCATCGCCTTGAGGATGTCCATGTCGCCGAACTTGCGATCGGCCAGGACCGGGCTGACCACGCCGGTCGCGGTGAACTGGCGGGTGACGTGGTCGCTCAGCGCGTCATATTGGCTGTTCACGTCGCCGAGAAACGGCGCCAGCTGCGGATGGGTCGCGACCGTATGGTGGCTTTCCATGAATGCCTCGGCCATCACCTTCCAGTTGCACGGCACGATCTTGGAGACGTGCGCAGCCTTGTAGCGGTTGGCGAAGTCGTAGCGGTCGAAATGGTCGGCGAGCGGCTGCAGCGTGTCCATGAGAGGCGCAGCGCCCGGATCGAAGTTGATGAAGATAAAACCGCCCCAGCTTTCGACCTTCACCTCGGGCAGGCTGGTGTCCATGCGGCTGAACTGCGGGAAGTCCCAACCGATCGGGTTGTGCTTGAAGGCGCCCGAACATTGCCAGGCGAGACCATGATATTTGCAGCGGAAGTCGACCTTGGGGCCGCTCTTGTCGACCAGCTTGCGGCCGCGGTGCAGGCAGCTGTTGTAGAAGGCCTTGACCGAGCCGTCCTGCTGGCGGGTCACGAGCAGGCTCTTGCCGACATTCTCGTAGACGAACACGTCGCCCGGATTGGGGATGTCCTCGTCGCGGCACGCCCACTGCCAGACCTTGAGCCAGACGTGGCGCACTTCCTGCGCAAAATGGCCGGGGTCGAAATAGTTGGTGACGGGTATGCCCTCGTCCCCAAGGTCACGGGTCGGGCCTTGGCGGAGATGATCCGGGATCGTCCGCGTGTCACGCTCGAGGATGTCCTCGTAGGATTCGGACGGATGGCGGTCGGCGCGGAAATTGGTCGGCTGGTCCACAATACTCTCCGGTGCAATGGCGGATGCTGCGCGCGCCGGGACGGCGTCTGTGCATCTCTTTTAAGCTTTGACAGGGATGTCGCCCTGCCGACCGGCGGTTGCACCTAGCACATGTGATAGAAAACAATCCGGTCGTTCTGTTGCAGGATGCGCGTCCGGTTCTCCGTTCGAGCGAGCCGCCAAGGAGAGCGGAATGACCCTGGGCTTCGCACTGGAGCGGTTGCTGCCGGACAGCCTGACCGAGGAGGATCGCGGCGCCGAGCCGCCCGGCTGGCAGCAGCGCAAGAGCCTGGCCACGCGCAACGCGATGCTCGACGCCGCGCTGACCTGTCTCGCCGAGGACGGCTATGCCGGCTGCTCGCTGCAATCGGTGGCGAACCGGGCGCGGATATCGCGCGGCGCGATGCTGCATCATTATGCGAGCAAGCTCGATCTGATGGCGGCGGTGGTCGAATATGCTTTCTATCGGCGCATGGCGGATTATCTCGATCGCATCCGCGCGCTCACCGTCGAACAGCGCGCGGTCGACAATGCCGGCGTCGCGATTTCCTATCAGGTCAGCCGCACGCAGGATTATGCGGCCTATCTCGAACTTCATGTCGCCTCGCGGACCGATCCGG
>CAJCHR010000452.1 GCA_903970225.1 Actinobacteria bacterium 21-64-8
CGAGCGGGCGCTGACGCGTGCCCAAGGCCGCGGCATGGTGCTCTTGTCCGAGCAGCGCAGTGCGTTCGAGCATGTGACCAGCAGCCGCGATCTCACCACCGTCATCGGCTATGCCGGCACCGGCAAGAGCGCGATGCTCGGGGTGGCGCGCGAAGCATGGGAAGCATCGGGCTATGAGGTGCGCGGCATTGCGCTCTCGGGCATCGCCGCCGAGAACCTCGAAAGCGGGTCCGGGATCGCCTCTCGCACCATCGCTAGCCTTGAGCATCAGTGGGGGCGGGAGCGCGAGCTGCTGACCGACAAGACCGTGCTGGTGATCGACGAAGCCGGGATGATTGGCACGCGCCAGATGGAGCGGGTGATCGCAGAAGCCGAGAAGCGCCGCGCCAAGGTTGTGCTGGTCGGTGATCCGGAGCAACTGCAGGCGATCGAAGCGGGGGCTGCGTTCCGTTCGATCGCCGAGCGGCATGGCGGCATCGAGATCACCGAAGTGCGCCGCCAGCGCGAGGACTGGCAGCGCGATGCAACGCGGCATCTCGCCACCGGCAGGACCGACGAGGCGATCGCGGCTTACGAGGCTGGAGGCCATGTCCATGCCGCCGAAACTCGCGACGCAGCACGCGGCGAACTGATCGAGCGCTGGGACAGAGATCGCCGCGCCAATTCCGATGCGAGCCGCATCATCCTGACCCACACCAATGACGAAGTCCGCGCGCTCAACGAAAGCGCGCGCGAGCGCCTGCGCGCAGCCGGCGATCTCGGCGAGAACATCGAGCTCGACGTTGCACGCGGCCGCCGCGACTTCGCCAGTGGCGACCGGGTCATGTTCCTCAAGAACGAGCGCAGCCTGGATGTGAAGAACGGTTCGCTCGGCACGGTGCAGCAGGTCAATCAACTGCGCATGGCCGTGCTGCTCGACGACGGCCGATCGGTCGCGTTCGACCTCAAAGATTATGCCGAGCTCGATCACGGCTATGCTGCGACGATCCACAAGGCGCAGGGCATGACTGTCGACCGGGTGCATGTGCTCGCGACGCCGGGGCTCGATCGGCACGGTGCTTACGTTGCGCTGTCGCGTCACCGCGATCAGGTCGAGCTGCATTATGGCAGCGATGACTTCGCGGACCGCGAGCGGCTCGTGCGTACGCTCGGCCGTGATCGCGGCAAGGACATGGCAAGCGATTACACCAAGACACCGGAGCAAGCTGTTGCGCCGTCTCCGCAGCGCGATCCGTTCGCCGGGATCACGCTCAGTCTTACATCTGTTCCTGCTCCGGCAGAGTTGTCACGCAATCCAGCTGTAGAGAAACAGCCGGTGGGTGGCACCCGCGATCCTCAACGGATCCTCGGGCTTGATGCGGAAAAGGCCCGTCCGACGCCATCATACGAGGACCTTGCCGCGGCGGTGGTGCGCCACGGCACGATCGTGCGTGACATGAAGTTCGCACAGAGAGTCGAAGAGCCTTTCACGGCCGACCAGCGCGCCGAACTTAAAGCAAGCCGTGCCGCGCTGGATGCGCTCCAGCCGCACGGCAGGCTCGATCTCGAGATGGCGATGGCGGCCAACCCCAAGCTGATCAACGAAGCGGCGCAGGGAAGGGCTCAGACCGTCATCCGAGCCATGCAGCTCGAGACCGAGATGCGTGAGAATCCCGCGCTTCGCGCCGACGTGTTCGTCCAGCGCTGGCAAGCGCTCGAGCAGCAGCGGCGCGGGTTCAAGCGCTATCAGGAAACCAGCCAGGTAAACCGCGTCGCTGATCAGATGATCGGCATGGCCAAGAGCCTCGAGCGCGATCCACAGGTCGAGTCCATCTTGCGTAATCGCAAGGCGCAGCTCGGGCTGCCCGATGTGCCGTCCCGGAGCATTGGCCAAAGCCTCGCCGACATGATCGGCCGAGGGCGGAACAGAGGGATCGAGATTGGGATGTAACGGCTTCATCCGTTAGCTGTGACCGTTGGGCCGTACGGAATGGTGGATTGCGGCCTGTCCGCTTTAGGAAGTGTGGAGGCGGTAGGCGGTCGTTCGTTCAGCAACGACCGTTCGGCCGCTACGCGCCCCCAATTTCGGTCGTTCGATATTTGCCTCGCACGCCCTAAAAGCGGTCGTTGGGATGGTCGTCTCAGCGGGGAGACCCTCAGCTGTCGCGAGCCAAAGCCCAAGCGGGCGTCGGTGGCGCGCGGCCGTGAACTATCGCGCCGCCCACCGACGGCGCAGCTCCTGCACACGACTGTCCTTTTCAAGCGGTGACGCTTCGAGGGGATCGAGCACCGCCTCGATGCGATAGGGCCAGTGACCGGCATCTTCCGGGAGCACGAGGAGCAGAAAATCGACGAACTCCGAGGGAAACCGTTCGAGCAACGACAGCAGCCGCGGACTGTCATAGCTCCACATCGAGGCCATGCCCGGCATCACCTCGAGCAAGTCCCTTCCTGCCTCGAACATCTGCGGAAACCAGTCGTCCGCTCCGACCATGAGGCTCGCGATTGCATCCGCACTCGACGCGTTGCGGATGGCGCGCTGCCGCGGCCACACGTCGCGCAGGAATTCGAGCGCGCGCGGTTTCCAGTCCACATTATCCCACCAAGTCCGGCACGTGCGCAGCAGCCTGTCGCGCAACTCCTGATTCATTTCGAGGATGAGCTCGCGCAACGCATCCGAGCCGATCGCATCGCCGCTTTCGCGCAGCGGCGTCACGGCCCATCCGCGCAACAGCAAAGCGGCAAGCGACGATGTCGTCGCACGCTTGCCGTCCGCTTCCCGCGCCGCCTCGAGCAGGTCGGCGCGCAGCAATCGGTGGAGGTCGACCGAAATCGAACTTGCCCGAAACAGCCCCGACCAGAAAGCGGAGCGGTCGTCGCCGGGTCCGTGCCGCCGCGACAGCAGATGTTCGACTGTCCAGCCGGGCGCACGAAAATAGAGGTAATTGATGTTGGCCAGCGCAGCTACCACCGAATAGCGGCCGATATCCCCAGGCAGACCCATGAGCTGTGCGAGCCGGTCGAGCCAGATTATTGGAAGCGGCCCGCCATCGGGCGCGGCATCGGACGATTCATGCACTGCCAGCTGCGCGAGACGGCCCGATGGCGAATTGATCGCCTCCATCACCCAATCATGCTCCTTGCCCGACAGCAGGATTCCGGAGCCGGCCTTGCCGGGGTGGAACTCCGTGACGTGGAGGAGGCGCTGCCAGATGCGGGCCTCGAGATCTGGGGCAGACAGGGCCAGGCCCTTCTGGTTTTTCTCGACCCAGGTAGCTGACGACCTCAAAATTTCCGCTAGCCCCTCGTCGGCGAGACCAGCAAGCACGCAGGCAATGGCGACAACGAGCCGCTTCGATGTCGGCTTTCGATCCTCGGCAAGCAGGAAATCTTCCCATAGTCGCGCCGACACCTTTGCCGGGCTTTGGCGCAAGGCGCCGAGCGCGCGGACCGGCTTTTCCTGTGCAAGTCCGCGGAACGGCCGCGCGATCGTCCGCATGTCGATCCGCTGATGGTCTTGATCCAGCGCGGTTTGCGCGATGGTGTCGACAGCGATGCCGAGCAGCGAAGTGAAGCCGAGATCCTCGCCGATCGAATAGGCCCGGGCTTCGGTCGAATCGTCGGCCTCGTCGCCAATACGCGGCGACCAATCGGGGACCAGCGCGCGCATCCGCGCCATCTCGGCGTCGAAGTCGATGCCGAAGGCACACCCCGCCGCCTGCAGCCAATGGAGGCGCTCCATTGCGTGATATGCAGAGCGCATCTTGAACATCTCAGCGGTCTCGCCCTGATAGCTCGGCGGGCCGGCAAGAAGGCGCGCTTCGAGTGCGGCGCGGTCAGGCTCGGGCAGTTCGAGCCACCGGCGCGCCAGTACGTGCAGCAGGTCGCGCTGGTGCTGGCGCTCCCAGAACGTTTCATTCCTGATTCGCGCGATCAACTCTGCTGCGTCTTTGCCCGAGAGCAGTCCGGGCGCGCCTGCCGCCCATATCCGCGTCCGGATGAAGACGGCATCTTCGTGCTGCGACCACCGCGGCAGCTCGGAGCAAACTCGCTCGGGCTCGGTCGCCGCTAGCCGGTCGAGTATTGCGATCCAGAGCCGGAACAGCCCCGTCAGGTCATCGCCCACGTCGGAGAGATCGTCATCGTGGGGAGCGCTGGCCGGCGTGAACGGGCCGAGCATATAGACTGCGGACCGCGCCTCGATTTCCAGCGCCACTGCCCGCTCGAGAACATGCGAGAGCTCGTACATGAAGGTAGCGAGCAGCTCGGCGGGCACCTCCAGCGGCACGTCGGACGCCGGATATTTGATTTCCAGATTGAGAATATCGCCTAGCGTATCGTCCGTGGGCGGCGCCCCGCGCGACCAAGACCGGCCGACGCGTATGCGCGGGCAGCGCAATTCGGCGAACCTGCGGACAAGTGCGGGCGACCAACCCTCGACTTTGACGATGTCGGCGAGCCCGTAGAATTCCATGCCATGGGCGTCGGATCGATCGTCGAAGCTCGCAAGGAGCGCGCGCCAGCCATTTCGGACCGATGGGCTGAACCGCGCAGCTTCATGTTCGAGTGCACGCGACAATGCCTGGACGATGCCGGGATGCAGGCCTTGCTTTCCCGCCGCCCACCACAAGGCCACCGGTTCATGCGCGACCTGTACCAGCCAGCCACCGAGATAGCTCACACGCTCGGCGAGCGGCGCAACGACCTGGCCGAGGCTTCCCTGCAGTTGCGCCTGCTGGTCTGCATCGGAAGCGAGGAGATCGGCCTTGGTCGGCGCGAACAGGTTACGCGCGTCGCCCGGCATTTCGCGGCTCTTGTAGCGGTCCTTGGGATTGAACGCCGGAGGGGCATTATCCGTATCGAGACCCCAGACCACGAACGGATCGAACACGATGCTGTCGTCTTCGAGGCTGACTGCGCCGGGGCTTCGGTACCGCGTCTCGGGATCGAAAACGCACAGCCATTCCGCGGGAAAGGCCGCGCCGGCTGCCGCGATCCGCTTCGCGCCTGCAGGCGAGGTCGCAAGATGGGCGATCGTACCGCGCTCGTAGGACGACATTTGGCGCGGGCCAGAGCCCGCACGTGCGATCTGATCGCTCTGCCATTTGAGTGGATCGCGGGCGCGCCCAGCCCAGGCGTCGATTGTGTCCCACAAGGCTCGGTATCGGTCGGCCGGGTCGAAGCTGATCGGCCGGACCCCCTTATGCGCCCACATCGCGCTGGCGAACGCGTCGTCGCCGGCCTGGAGCGCATACATTGGCTGGAACGCGGCCGATTTCGCATTCAGCGCCTCTAGGAGATATTGGACCGGAGGATCGTTCGCGGTGTAGCCGACAAAGACGATCTGATACCGCTCCATCAGCGTCCGGATGAAGCGGGTAGCCCAGCCATCGGAAAGATAGGCGCGTCCGAAATCCGAACTCGAGAGCACGAAACCATCATCCGCCGGCGCTGTGGCTTGTTCGTCAATGCGCCCATGGAGATGGATTATGCCGGAGAATTTGGTCGAACTCGTCGGATTGGGAAGCTCAGGGGGGCCGTGCGACGAGATCGCGGGGTCGCAGGCCTCGAAGAGCCGGTCGAAATTGGTCGTCACCAGCCGAACGACATCGTCGGTGCCGCGCGCTAGGTCGATCAGCGCCCTGTGCGCGGAAAGATCGTCGAATTTGGGAACCAAGCTCGCGGCGACGGCCTTGCGGACACTCGCCGTGTCGAACTCCTGCTCGAGCAAGGAAAAGGCCCGATCGGCAGGGATCAGGCCCTCGACGCCATTGACCTTGATCGATCGCGATGCGGCAATCACTGCTCGCGCGCGACTATTGGCCGAGGCGCGTAGGTGCTCGAGGACGGCGTCGGCAAGCCCGTAAAAGTCAGGTAGGCCCGCCCTGGCTAGGGAAACCCCCGATCCGCAGAAGAAAATCACTTGGCCTTCGTCGCGGGCCATCAGCAATTCGTCGGGAATGTTGGGACCATGTTCGACGAAGCGCATTCGCCGAGATTAGGCAAATTTGTCGTGGTCCGCGACGCATCATTTTTTAGGGTCGGTCGCCCAAGAAGACGAGCAGCTACCGGGCCAAAATCAGCTTCTACGCCGCCATCCGGTGCGCTGAGGATTGCCCTTCTGCTTGTCGGTCAAGGCCTAGGCCGACGCCAAGCATGCTGTTCTGATGGCTCGGAAGATCCCCTCCCGCACGCGAAGGGTATCCGTGCTATGGCGAGTTGCAATGGAGAGAGGATCGGCTCAGCCGATGAACACACCTATCAAGGCCGCTGCCGGCACGGGCTACTGTATCCTGGAGGATATCCGGGCGAAGGTAGTCGCTGAGAAGCTGCGCCTGGTGTTCTTCGTCACGGCGCTGCCGCTTGAGCTCGCGGCGGTGCGTTCGCACGTGACCAACCTGGGCGCCATCAGGACAATCGATGGGACCATCTTCGAGTGCGGTACGTTCGCGGACCGGGGGCAGAAGTGGTTGATCGTCATGGGCGAGACCCGTGCGGGGACGCACAACGCCCAGCTGGTCGTGACCGCCGGTCACTCAGTGTCCCAAGTTCTTGGCAAGTTCGAGCTTATGATCTTCGTTGGGATCGGAGGATCCCGGAAGAAGGGAGCCCCGATCGGCAGCGTCGTTGCCGCCGACAAGGTCTATTATCCGTATGGCGGCAAGTACACCGGCGGTATGCTGGCGAACCGACCGGACTCGCGGCCGATGGACGGCGAGCTGATCAACATCGCCCAGAAGGTGAGCCGCGACGAGCTCTGGGCGACTCGGATCCTGCCATCGCGGGGTGGCCCGATGCCCTACACTGACGACTACCCTGTGGAATTGCCCCCACCCTCCAAGGTAGCACCCATCGCGTCGATCGAGGCCGTGCTCGACGACCCTAAGAGCGAGCTCGAGGCACTGCTCAAGGCGAGCTACGGCGACACCCACGTCGTCGAGATGGAGGGCTACGGGGCCGTCTTCGCGGCTGCTGCGGTACGGACGCCGGGAATGATCCTGCGCGGCGTTTCGGACATGACGGAGAAGAAGTCGGACGACGACGACGACATCTATCAGCCGATCGCCGCTGCTCATGCAGCAGCCTTCGCCTTCGAGATGCTCAGCCACTGGGGCATGCACAACGATGCCCCAGGCAGCGGCGCTAGTGCGATCCTGGAAATTTCTGCGGCGGCCTTGATCCCGGAACCTGCGGAGGCAACGGTCACTCCGGCCGCGGATGAGCTCGCCAGCGGTTCCGAGCCGGCGGCGGGTGAAGGGAAGCCGTCGGCCGTCGTGCCCGTCTCTACAATTCCAACCACGCCGGCATCGACGTCGATCGCAATCTCGGTAGTCTTGAACCTGTCTGCCGACTTCGGGCCAGACGACCACGAACGGCTTGACCGGTTGCAGGAGACGCTGCGGTCGTTCGCGGGCAGCCAGCTGCTTCAGGTCGTGGAGGCGCGCGCGGGGTCGCTGCTGCTTTTCGTCGCGGACCCCGAGGAGGCGCTCGCGAAAAAAGGAGTGAATAGCTTGCGCGAGGCGTTGCTCGAGCGCGAAAACGTCAAGCTGGTCTTTATGATGCCGATCGCGTGCTACGATGCGCGCGGCGAACAGCTCGCGGACCTGGGCGCAGCATCGGCCGATCTCCTGAACTGGCCGATCTCATTGCCCGACGGTGATAGGCTGGAGCGGCCGGAGCTCGGAGATCTATCGAGACGAATCGAGGAGAACAGCGCTTCCACGACTGCGGTGATCGGTGAGCCGGGGTCGGGCAAGTCGGCGCTCTTGGCGATGCTCGGCAACGGCTTTCGCGCCAAGGGTTGGCCCGTTCTTGCCATCAAGGCCGACCTCATCGACGCGGATGTGTCAAACGAGGGCGACCTCATGGAATTTCTCGGGCTGACGAGCAAGCCTTCCTCGGTTCTGCGCGATCTGGCGGTGTTCGGGCCGGTCCTGCTGATCATCGACCAGCTCGACGCGCTTGCCGGCTATCTGGACGTCAAGACCGCGCGGCTTAGCGTGCTGCTCAACCTCGTCCGCAGGCTGGGCCGGCTTGAGAATGTGCACGTCGTGCTGTCCTCGCGCATCTTCGAGTTCCAGCATGACGTCCGGCTTCGCGCGGTAAACGCCGAAAGTATCATGCTCGAGCTTCCGCCATGGGACGAGGTGCTTGCCGTGCTCGACGCACGCGGTGTCGCCGCAGCGGGTTGGCCGGCCGATGCGCAGCAGGTGATGCGGACGCCACAGGCGCTGTCGACGTACCTGTTGCTGAACAGTCGCTACAGCTCTGAGCCGTTCACGAGCTATCAGCTGATGCTGGACCGACTCTGGGACGAGCGCGTGCTGGCGGGTAGCAGCGGGGACCGGGACAGGCTGGCATCCGACATCGCGGAGGCGATGGCCGAGCAGGAGAGCCTGTGGGTGGCCGCATCGAGGTTTTCGGACAGGGCGGCAGAGCTGCAGGCACTGGTCGCGGCGGGCATCCTTACCACGCTGGCCTCGAGCGTCGGGTTCTCGCACCAGACGCTGTTCGAATTTACGCTTGCCCGCAGCTTCGCGCGGGAGCCCGGACGCCTGTCCGCTTTCGTGATCGAGCGGCAGGGCTCGCTGTTTCTGAGACCCAAGCTCTGGGCCGGCCTGACCTATCTTCGTGGCGCTGACCGAGATCTCTATCATCAGGAGCTGGAGGCGATCTGGCGCACCGAGGGATTGCGTGCCCACCTGCACGTGCTGCTTATCGATTTCCTGGGGTCGCAGCCCGAGCCAACGGACCGTGAGGCCCTGCTCATGGAAACCGCTTTGACCGGGAAGTTCAGCAGTCTCCGCGCCTTCAAGGCGCTCAGCGGTAGTGCGGGGTGGTTCGACCGCTTCGCCGATAGCTACATTGCGAATGCGATGAAGGGAGAGGAGCGGCTGGCCGATTTGCAGATTGAGGTTCTCAGCCGCGCGCAGGCCGCAGCGCCGGAGAAGATTGCATACCTGATCCGTGAGCACTGGCTGCCCGATGCCAAGAACGATCTGCGCACCTGGGCCATCATCCATTGGTCAACGCCCTGGACCGAGGATATTCTAAACATCGCCCTCACCGTCGTCGGCCGTGCCGACCTGGCGAGCGGGGCAGTCGACAATGTGGCCGGATCCATCGCAGTCGAGCAGCCTGACATCGCTTTGCGCCTGGTTCGTGCCCGGCTTGATCGCGAATTGGACGTCGCGATTGCAACGGCACAGTCCCTAAAGGACAACGCGCCGCCACCGCCGGGAGACGATGCGGAGCCGGACGAGGTGGTGACCTTCCGGCTTGGCGAGCGCATCCGCAATCCGGTCCGCAACCTCATCGAGAAGAGCATCGAATGGGATAGCCTCTCCGGCATCGCTGAGAAGTGGCCGCAGGAGATGTTGGTTGCGGTCTGGCCGTGGTTCGTGCGCGCACTCGATGCGCTCAACCGCCTAAGCGGCAATGGCCATCGGCTCGGATATCCACTCTCACTCGAGGTCGACTTCCGGTTCGAGGGAGAGAACGATCTCGATCTGCCGGAAGGCTCGATCCTGGGCGCGCTACGCATTGCCGTTGAGGGTCTTGCGGATACTGATCCCGAAGCGTTCCGCTGTTGGGCAAGTGAAGCGCAGAACGTGGAATTGACTCCCGCGCAGCGCCTTGTTGCACACGGCATCGCGCATCGGCCGGAGCCGCTCGCCGATGTTGGTCTCGACTTCGTGCTCGGCGACGAGCGTCGATACTATCTTGGTTCGCTGAGCGACATGCACGGCACGATCAAGCGCATGGTTGCGGCCGTGAGCTCGCATTGGACACCGGATCAGGTTCAGCGGTTCGAGGATCGGGTCTTGGCCTACGCCCCGCCACCGCCGCCTGATGAGCCTGACGCCAAGGGCCGAATGCGCTGGCGCCATAGCATGCGGCAGACGCAGCTAGATCTTCTAAGAGCTCTGCCTGCCCATCAACGCTCATCGCTGGCTGCCCGGCAAGTGGATGAGGGCGAGCGCCGGTATGGCAGCGAACGGCGGGGAGCGAGCTTTACCGGTGTTCGGATGATCGGCTCGATCATCGAAGCTGAAGGGATGTCTCGGGCTAGCGACGATGACATAGTGAATGCGTTCGTCGAACTTCCGGATGCGACCGGTTGGGACAACCCGCGGCACTGGATGGCGGGAGGCAACATCCAGCTGGCCCGCGCATTCGCGACGTTCTCCAAGGATCACGTCGACCGTGCGGCCACGATCCTTGCGCGTCTCGACAAGGACAACGGCGTGCGTGCCGCGGCCTATGCGCTGGATGCCATGTCCGAAGCGGCATCCCCGTCGACCGTTTTCCAGCTGCTGCGCGATGCCGTCGCGCGGGGCTTCGATGGGGAGGAGTTCCGCCACTCGGCGGCCCGTGCGCTGGACCGCATGGCCGGCAGGAAGGTCGAGATTCCAGACGATCTGCTCGCGCTTTTGGAAGACTGGGTAGCCAATCCGCCCGTTTCTGAGCTTGGGGCAGAGCAGGCTGAGGAGACCGATGCAAGCGCGCACGTCGAGGATGCAGAGGAAGCTCGGTCCGACGAGGATGCGGCTGTCAACCGCAGCCTTCTCTGGGGCTATGGTGGCTTTGACACCTTTCCCGGGGGCGATGTGCCGGTTGCGGACGCCATCGTCCACATCTGGCTACTTCGCCAGGAGCCTGGAAAGGCGCTGGAGTTCCTGTCCGGCTATCTGGACCGGCAGACTGGTCTTCGGGCTTGGGAGATACTCGCCAGGTACCTTTCGCACCTACGCAAGACGGATAGAGCGAAGCGTAGCAAATTCTTCGACCGGCTGCTCAAGGAGGTTCGTGGCATCGTGGGCAGTAAGCCCTACGCGCAGTTCCTCGCTACCACGCAGCAGGACGACCACGAACTCGTCGAGCGGCATCTCGATGCTTGGAAAGACTCACCTGATCGCGCTGCGCGACAGGCCTATGGTGAGATCGTCGGGCTGGATGCGCTCCTACGCCCGGAACACGTTGCATCGGTCCGCCGACTAGAGGACATTGTGGTGGATGCCGCGCAGGGCGCGGCACAGGTCGGGGTGGCCTTGTCAGGCGCCCATCTCTATGCCGAAGAGCCCGACCGCCGACTGGATGCGGCAAATCTGCTCGCGCGGCTGCTCAGCCTCCACAATCCGGATATCTGGAATGCTGCCTTTGAACTCTTCAGGCTGACGGACGAGCTCGTTGCCGATGAGGCGACCACAAAGCTTTTGCGTGCGATCGTCGATGGGCTGCCGCGTTCGCCTAAGCTCAACCCCACCTTCGTGGTGGACCGCTTGGCGACGCTCCTCCCGCACCAAGCGCAGCTGGTGGGGGAGTTCGCGCTGGGGCTTGTTGCCAAGTGGAATGCGGAACTCGGCGACATGCGGACATCGACGGCAATGGCTACCTCGGCACTTGTCGATCTGGCGATCACGCTCCACCGGCTAGGTCCGGAGACTCGCG
>CAJCHR010000453.1 GCA_903970225.1 Actinobacteria bacterium 21-64-8
GGCCGGGCGGCCAGTTCAACTTGCGCAGCCCGTTCTGGGAGGAAGACCCGGCCGACTGGGGCAAGTACCTGGGCACCAACCTGTTCGGCGTGTTCAACTGCTGCCACGCGGTGATCCCGGCGATGGTCGCAGCGAAGAAGGGACGGATCGTGACGATCGTCTCGGACTCGGGCCGCATCGGCGAGCCCAGGCTCGCGGTCTATGCAGCGGCGAAGGCGGGCGCGAACGGCTTCGTGAAATCACTCGCCAAGGAAGTCGGGCGTTACAACGTGACCTGCAACGCGATCTCGCTGTCCTCGCTCATGCCCGACATGCCCGAGGAGAAGCTCGCCGAGGTGATGGAGAGCGATCACGCCAAGGCCCAGATGAGCCGCTACATCATCCGCCGCTACGGCAAGTCGACCGACGTCGCGGCGCTGGTGACGTTTCTGGCGTCGGATGCGTCGTCGTGGATCACCGGGCAGACGTATCCGCTCAACGGAGGGTATGTGACGGCTTAAATCCGCCCTGATCCGCCCATCCTGGGCCTGTCGAAGGATCGTCCTTGTTCTTGAGGCCTGGAGCGTAGTCGCAAGAGAAGGACAGTCCTTCGACAGGCTCTGGACAGACGGGGTACGGGGCTCAGTAAGCTTGACGAGGAGAGGAAGATGGCCGCACTCGCGTACCGGTTGCTCGCGCCGTTCGGCGTCGAGATCGATCGTGATTTGTCCCAGCCGCTCGACATGAGCGAAGCCGTGGCGTTCCGCGAGCTGTTCAACGCGCACAGCCTGATCCTCGCACGCGGCCAATCGTTGACGATGGCGGAGCAACGCGCGCTGTGCGGCCATCTCGGGCCGATCCTCGACCGGGCGGGCGAGAACGGCGTGATGAGCAACGTCGCGGGAGGATACGCGGCGGTCGAACTCGCGTGGCACTCGGATGCAGCCTATACCAACCACCCGTTCGACGCGCTGTCGCTTCACGCGATCGACGTGGTCGATGGTGCGTCCTCGACGCTGTTCATAAGCGCCGAGCAGGCGTGGCGCGCGCTGCCGCCGGCGACGCGCGAGGTCCTGGGCGACGCCCGGCAGGAAATGATCTCGCCGCACTTCACCGCGCTGTCAGGACGGACCTGCGAGCGTCGCGAGCCCGAGGCGATGAAGCGCGGCGTGCGCCCGGCGGTGTTCACAAATCCGCACAACGGCCGCGATGCCCTCTGGGTAAGCGAACTCCAGACTGCCCGCCTGCTCGACTGCGAGTGGGAGAACAGCCGCGATCTGCTCGGCGGCGTGTTCGACCGGATCTATGCGCCCGAGCACGTCTTTGAGCACCGCTGGGCGAACGGCGACCTGATCGTCTGGGACAACATCGCGCTGCAGCACATGCGCGGAAATCTGGATGCCGTCGGGCGCCGCGTGCTGCAGCGGGTGATCGTCGGCACCAAGGGCGTGGCGCCGCATGTCGCGGCTTAGCGGATGACCTCCACCGAGCGTCCCTCAACCCACTGCCGCACCACCAGATACCGCCCGTGCAGCGCGCCACGGTCCTGGATACCGAAGCCCAGCAGTGTGCCGTCCTCGCCCTCGGCGGCGGGGAGCCATTTGACTTTCTCCAGACCGAGCTTGAGCCCCTCACGGCTGAATTCGGGCGCGCGGGCCAGGCCCTCGGCGACCAGTCGGCCGAGATCGTGACCCTTTGCGGCCCACAGCGCTTTCTCGGGCGGAATGCCGCGTTCCGCGCGCAAGGCGGCGAGCGTGCGGTTCGTGTCCGAATGCATATCGATGTAGAGCCAGCCGTCGCAGCCTTCGGCAAAGTCGCCGTGGTAGCCGCGCAGGCCCGCGGTGTTCATGATCCGCGGTCCGTCCCAACCGCGTGACGTCAGCGCCTGCGCCACGGGCGGTGCGGACAAGCCGAGGCCGAGATAAACGAAGCCATCCGGGCCCCCAGCCAGCACGCGCGCCACTTCACCTTCGGCATCTGTGGCCAGGGGTGAAACGGACGCTGCCGCAATCACCTCCAGCCCGATGATAGCCGCTTCATCATACAGATATTCGAGGTGCCGCGTGCCGATTGGCGACTGGTCGAACACCACCGCGATCCGGGTCGCGCCGATCGCCTTCAGGTGGCGGGCCATGAGCAGCGATTCGTCCTCGTGGCTGCCGACCTGGAGGTGAAACATCCACTCGCCCCGGCCACGTTCGGCGCCGGCCCAGTTGAGCGTCGGCACTTGCGCGCGTTCGGCAAGCGGGGTCGCGATCAGGGCATTGTCGCCGATCGCCGGGCCGACGATCATCACCACGCCCGCTTCCACCAATTCGGCGTAGGCGCGCTCGACCGCGGCGGCGGTGCCAGCCGGCAGACCCAGGCCGTAAGCGTGAACGAATTCGATCTCGGCATCGAGCCGCCCCCTGGCGCGCACCGCTTCGACTTCGCGGCGCAACTCCTCGGTCACGTCGCCTTGCGCAGGGCCCTGCTTTGGCGCGCTCTCCACCATGTCGTTGAGCACGCCTACCCTGACCAGTCCGGCCATATGCATCCCTCCCGCGATCATTCCCGGCCGGGCTTGTCCCGGCGCTCGTGGTGAGCCTAGCACGGTAGCAACACACCGGAACAGGTGAACGGGGAGATCGACGGATGGGCAGAGTGAGCGCGCTTCTGGACGCGGCGCGGGCTGCGACGGGCCTCGACGATTTCGGCGCCGGCAACTTTCGCGAGGGGCTGGAGCGTCTGGTCGATTCGGCCGACCGTGAAGCCAATCTCAACGCGGCCGGCCGGGTGATGTTCGATGGGCAAGCGGTGATGCTGCTCTCTCGCCGGCTCGAGATCGAGGACTGGTATCGCCGCCATCCCGAGATCGACGACGAGCAGATCGTCGCCCCTTTGATGATCCTCGGCCTGCCGCGCACCGGCTCGACCGCGCTTCACAATCTGGTCGGGCAGGATCGCTCGGTGCGGGTGATGAGCACGTGGGAAGCCATGATGCCGTGTCCTCCGCCCGAGGCCGCGACGTATGACACCGATCCGCGCGTCGCCGCGATGGAAATCCAGATGCAGCGCCGTGACGAGATGACGCCGCGCATGAAACAGATGCTGCCCTCAACCGCGACCTCACCGACCGAGGATCAGGTGACGATGGCCTTCGATTTCACCTCGCAGATATTCCAGGCTTCGTTCCACATCCCGTCTTATGCTCATTGGTTCAATTACGAAGCCGATCTCGTGCCCACTTTCACTTACGTGAAGCGCGTGCTGAAGCTGCTGCAGTGGCATTGCGGGGCGCCCGATGGCGGGCCGGCGCGCTGGCGGCTCAAGAACCCGACCTATTCGCTGTTCATCGATGCGCTCGACACGGTGTTCCCCGATGCGCGCTATTGCATGACTCACCGCGATCCGGCGAACGTCATACCCTCGGCTGCGGATCTCTATTTCGAGATGCACAAGCCCAGCACCGACGCGCCGGACAAGTCCTGGCTCGGCGAGGTGATCACCGAGAGCTTCGCGCTCGGCATGGACCGGATGATGGCGTTTCGTGACGCGGGCAACGAGCACCGCTTCTTCGATATCCAGTTCGCCCCGTTCCAGAAGGATCCTTTCCCGGTTCTGGCGAAGCTCTACGCACACCTCGGTGAGGAATTCACGCTTGAGGCCGAGGCGCGCATGCGTGCCTGGCGCATCGATACCCCGCGCGACAAACACGGACTGCACGAATACGACGCCGCCGATTTCGGTATCGACATCGCCGCGCTGCGCAGCAGGTTTGCCGCCTATGCCGAACGGTTTTCGCCCCCGCAGGGCCGGGACTGAACGGCTGGCGCCCCTGCGAGGGTCACGAGACCCAGCGCCGGAGAGAAACTGGACGCCTTTGCGCCATCGCTTATAGCGCCGCCGATGACACGTTTCGGCTTCACCATCCACGCAACCGACGGCAAGGCGCGCACCGGCACCATCGCGATGCGGCGCGGCGAGATCCGCACGCCCGCGTTCATGCCGGTCGGCACCGCTGCCACGGTCAAGGCGATGAAGCCCGAGGGCGTGCGCGCGGCGGGCGCCGACATCATCCTGGGCAACACCTACCACCTGATGCTGCGTCCGGGCGCGGAGCGGGTCGCGAGGCTCGGCGGACTCCACAGGTTCATGAACTGGGACCGGCCGATCCTGACCGACAGCGGCGGCTATCAGGTGATGAGCCTGTCCGAGCTCAGGAAGATCACCGAGGAAGGCGTGACCTTCGCCAGCCACCTCGACGGATCGCGCCACATGCTGAGCCCCGAACGCTCGATGGAGATCCAGCGCCTGCTCGGATCGGACATCGTCATGGCGTTCGACGAGTGCCCCAAGATCGACCAGCCGCGCGACGTGATCGCGAAGTCGATGGAAATGAGCATGCGCTGGGCGCAGCGCAGCCGCGACGCGTTCGATGCGGGCGGCGAGCATGCCGAAGGCGCGGCATTATTCGGCATCCAGCAAGGCGCGCTCGACGAAGGCCTGCGGAATGAGAGCGCCGACGCGCTGAGCGCGATCGGCTTCGATGGTTATGCGATCGGTGGGCTCGCGGTGGGCGAGGGGCAGGAGGCGATGTTCGCCACGCTCGACTTCGCGCCCGGACAGCTTCCGCAAGATCGCCCACGCTACCTGATGGGTGTCGGCAAGCCCGACGACATCGTCGGCGCAGTCGAGCGCGGTGTCGACATGTTCGACTGCGTGCTGCCGACGCGCTCGGGCCGCAATGGCCAAGCATTCACCTGGGCCGGACCGCTCAACATGCGCAACGCGCGCCACGCCGAGGACACCGCGCCGCTCGACGAACGCTGCCCGTGCCCGACCTGCACGACGTACAGCCGTGCCTATATCCATCACCTGACCAAGTCTGGCGAAATGCTCGGCGCGATGCTGATGACCGAGCACAACTTGTGGTTCTATCAGCAGCTGATGCAGGCCTTGCGCGATGCAATTGCGGCAGGGACGCTGGCGGAGTTCGCACGAGGATTTCGCAGCGATTATTTCCGCGGGTAATCACGTGCCCAGCCGCCTGCAGTCTTGAATGATCGTCGACAATCGCCGAACGTGCGGGTTGTTCGGGGGGATGGGCGACAATGCGGTTCTTGGTTGGGGTTGTTCTGTCTTGTCTGGCGTTTGGTGCCGCGACAGGGCCGGTTCGTGCCGATGACGTTGCGGCGCTGGCGCAGAAATTCGGCGCGATGCCGGTGGTCGAGACGATCAGCCTTGCCCCGGACGCCAGCAAGATCGCCTTCACCTCCGTTGTCGAGGCGGGGACCATCCTGTTCGTCGCGGACGTCGTGACAGGCGGTCCGCCTCGCCGGATCATGACGTTTGCGCGGACCGAAGGCACTATCGACGGGTGCCAGT
>CAJCHR010000454.1 GCA_903970225.1 Actinobacteria bacterium 21-64-8
AACCGGCGGGCGAGCTCCTCGTCCTCGATATCGGGCTTTTCGGGGCTGGTGTTGATCGGTAGTTCGGCCTCCTTCTCGGCCCACTCCTCGGCGTCTTCGTAGACCGGCTGGACGAACTCGGGATCGACGCCAAGCACCGCGGCGGCGCCGCGCAGCAGCACGCCGGCCTGCTCGGGGGCCATCGTCGGCAACGGCTCTGCGGCCGCGTCCTTGGGCAGCGGCTTCTCGCCTGAGATCAGCGCGTCGTCCTTCCACAGCGGCACGCCGTCATCGCGCCAGTAGATCGAATAGCCCCAGCGCGGCAGCGTTTCGCCCGGGTACCACTTGCCCTGGCCGTGATGGAGCATCGATCCAGGCGCGAACTTGCGGCGCAGCTTGCGGATCAGCTGGTCGGCATAAGCCGCCTTGGTCGGGCCGACCGCGGCGCTGTTCCATTCGGGCGCGTCGAAATCGTTGTCGGCGATGAACGTCGGCTCGCCCCCCATCGTCAGCCGCACGTCGCCCGCGACCAGGTCGGCGTCGACTTGCGCGCCGAGATCGAGCAGCGCCTGCCAGCGCTTGTCGGTGAACGGCTTGGTGATCCGCACCGCTTCGGCGATGCGGCTGACGTCCATCTCGAAGTGGAAGTCGGTCTCGATCGGCTGGGTGTCGAGCGGGGTGTAGCCGCCCTCGATCGGCGTGGCCGAGCGGTAATGGGGGGTCGCGCACAGCGGTATGTGCCCTTCGCCCGCGAACATGCCCGACGTCGCGTCGAGCCCGATCCAGCCGGCGCCGGGCACGTAAGCCTCGGCCCAGGCATGAAGATCGCAGATGTCCTGCGAAACGCCGGCGGGGCCCTCGACCGGGGTCACGTCGGCGACGAGCTGGATCGAATAGCCCGAGACGAACCGCGCGGCGAAACCGAGCCGGCGCAGCAGCTGGACCAGCAGCCAGGCCGAATCGCGGCACGATCCGATGCCGACGGTCAGCGTCTCCTCCGGGGGCATGATCCCCGTTTCCATGCGGATGACATAGCCGATCCGCTGCTGGAGGGTGCTGTTGATGTCGACGAGAAAATCGACCGTACCGCCGGTGTAGCCCGCGTGCTGGGCGACCAGCGCTTCGAACAGCGGCCCTTGCGGTTCGGTCTCGAAATACGGCGTCAGATCACCGGCCAGCGTCTTCTCGTACGTGAACGGATATTGCTGGGCGCTTTCTTCGACGAAGAAATCGAACGGGTTGATCACCGCAAGCTCGGCCAGCAGGTCGATCTCGATCGAGAAATGATCGACCGGATCGGGGAACACCACGCGTGCCAGCCAGTTGCCGTGAGGGTCCTGCTGCCAGTTGAGGAAATGCTCGGGCGGGCTGATCTTCAGCGAATAGTTGGGCACCGCTGTGCGGCTGTGCGGCGCCGGGCGCAGCCGGATGATCTGCGGACTGAGCCTGATCCTGTGGTTGTAGCGATAGCGGGTCAGGTGGTGCAGGGCGGCCTTGATCATGCCGGGCACACTGCGCCAAACGATTGTGCGCTGCAACGCAGTTCGTGGCATAATGAGCACGTTGTCGCAGGGCAGTCACATTGGCGCTGCAGGCGCGCGGCATGTCGAAAACGGGTTCGCGGCACTTGCTCTCGGACATGGACCTCGGCCAAAGCCGATAACGAGTGAACGGGTGATCGAGCGGAGCATGACGATGCTGGATACCGAACAGGCACTGTTCCCCGACTGCGCGCCGTCGCTCGCGGGAGGGGAGGCCGCGCCGACCGACAAGAGCCGCTATTTCAACCGCGAACTGAGCTGGCTCGCGTTCAACCAGCGCGTTCTGGCCGAGGCCGAGAACCGCAATTACCCGTTGCTCGAACGGCTCCGCTTTCTGGCGATCTCCGGGAGCAACCTGGACGAGTTCGTGATGGTGCGCGTCGCGGGCCTTGCCGGGCAGGTGCGCCGGAATATCGAGGAAATGTCGATCGACGGGCTCACCCCCAAGCAGCAGCTTGCGGCGGTCAGCGAGGGGGTCAAAGGCCTCGAGGCCGTGCAGCAGGCGACGTGGCGCGAGCTTCGCGGCAAGCTCGCCACCAAAGGCATCGTCATTCTCGACGACGACGAGAAGCTGGATCACACCCGCGAGCGCTGGCTGCGCCACTATTTCGCCGAACATGTCCTGCCGATCATCACACCCCAGGCGATTGATCCGGCGCACCCGTTCCCGTTCATCGCCAACCAGGGCATGGGCATCCTGTTCGCGCTGACCCGCGTGTCGGACGGCGCGGCTGTGATGGAGATGGTGCTGATCCCGAGCGCCCTGCCGCGCTTCATCCGCCTCCCCGCCCCGGAGGCGACCTACATCAGCGCCGAGGACCTGCTGATCCGTAACGCGGAACAGCTGTTTCCGGGGTTCCGGGTCAACGGCAGCGGCGTGTTCCGGGTGCTGCGCGACAGCGATCTCGAGATCGAGGAGGATGCCGAGGATCTCGTCCGCTATTTCCGCACCGCGATCCAGCGCAGGCGGCGCGGGATCGTCGTGATGCTCCAACTCCAGGGCAAGTTCGACCGGGCGGCGGAGAACCTGCTTCGGGAGCATCTGCGACTGGATCATGCGATCGTGATCAAGACCGACGGGATCGTCGACATGACCGGACTTTCGGCGATCGTCGACGAGAACCGGCCCGACCTCAAGTTCGAGCCCTACACGCCGCGCTATCCCGAGCGCGTGCTCGAGCACGACGGCGACCTGTTTGCGGCGATCCGCGAGAAGGACATCGTCATCCAGCACCCGTACGAGACGTTCGAGGTGGTGATCGATTTCCTCAAGCAGGCCGCGCACGACCCTGACGTGGTCGCGATAAAGCAGACGCTGTACCGCGCGGGCAAGCAGTCGGCGGTGATCGCCGCG
>CAJCHR010000455.1 GCA_903970225.1 Actinobacteria bacterium 21-64-8
AACGTGACGTGCCTGTCCACCAGATGCGTCGCATCGCGGCGCTTGCGGTCTGCCAGCACGCTCTTGGCGGTGGCAAAGGCGTAAGCCTCGAGATTTTCGAGCGCGCTCAACCCGCCGCGCCGCACGATCCGCAGGAACACGTCCTGAACCATGTCGTCGATCTCGCCGGCCGCGATGCCGCGTCCGCCGAAGAACCGCGTCAGAGCGGCGCGCAAGGTGTTGGAGCGCTGCGCGAACGCGTGATGCGCGGCGGCTTCGAGCGCTGGCTGCGCGGTATCGTCGAGGTCGCCGTTCACGATCATCCAGCCGTGCGCAACCGCGCGGCTCTGCGCAAGGCCGCGATGGGCGGGCGCGATGATTTCATAACGGGAAAACGCAGCGAACATCGATCGCGAATAGCAGCCTGCGCGCGTCGCGGCGTCAGTCGGAAAACCCTCGATTTCGGACACCCGACTTGCCGTCCGAAATCGAGGGTTTTCCGACCTCACGGCCATCCCGAACCGCCAGCTAGCTCTCCGGCATCGAAGCCGGCGGGATGGTCCTGCCGCAGCGAATGGAGACGCCGACATGGCCCGCATCGACGACCTCGTCACTCTCCTGGGCGCCGATCGCTGGGTGTTCACCAGGGTGCTGACGGTCCTCTCCGCGGCCTTCTCGATCGATCCGGTGCTGATTGCTTTGGCGCTGCAGGCATCGACCTTCGGCGCCGCGCGTATCCGCCTTTTCCTCAATTCCGCCGGCCACCCAGCCGTGCGGCTCGCACATCCCTCGACAGGAGAATGACCATGCACATGACCGGCAACACCATCCTCATCACCGGCGGCGGCTCCGGCATCGGCCGCGGCCTTGCCGAAGCCTTCCACCGGCTCGGCAACACCGTGATCATCTCGGGCCGTCGCCGCGAGCGCCTTCAGGCGGTGATCGACGCCAATCCCGGCATCATCGCGGTGGAACTCGACGTCACCGACCCGGCCGCGATCCAGACGGCCGCGGCAAAGCTGATCGCCGAGTATCCGGCGCTCAACGTGCTGATCAACAACGCGGGCATCATGCTGCTCGACGACGCCGCCGGGCCGGTCGACGAGGAGACGTTGGTTTCAACCATCGCCACCAACCTGCTCGGCCCGATCCGCGTCACCGGCGCGCTGATCGACCATATCAAGCGCCAGCCGAACCCGGTGATCGCGCACGTCACTTCGATCCTCGGTTTCGTGCCGCTCGCGATGACCGCGGTCTATTCGTCGACCAAGGCCGCGCTGCATTCCTACACGCTGTCGCAGCGTCACCTGCTGCGCCCGGCCGGGGTCAAGGTGATCGAGATCGCCCCGCCATGGGTGCGCACCGAACTGCTCAACAGCACCGAGGAAGAGCGCGCGATCCCGCTCGACGAATTCATCGACGGCGCGATCGAGCAGCTGGCCACCGATGCGGACGAGATCCTCGTCGGCCCGGCGCCGCAGATGCGCGCCAATCCCGGCCCCGGCGAACACGCATGGGTCGACCAGTTCAACGACATGATGGCGAGCGGCGCCAAGGTCGGCTGATCCTTTCACTGCAATTCTCTCAACCAAACCAAGGAGTTAATCTCATGCGCAATTTCTCGAAAATCATCGCAGCTGCCGCCCTTGCAACGGTGACGGCAGTCGTCCCAGCCCACGCCGCACCCGCCGGTGCGGTCAAGAACATCGTCCTGGTCCACGGCGCGTTTGCCGATGGCTCGGGCTGGAAGGCGGTGTCCGACATCCTCACCGCCGACGGCTACTCGGTCAGCATCGTCCAGCCGCCCGAGACGTCGCTCGATGACGATGTTGCCGCGACCAACCGCATCCTCGATCGGCAGGACGGCCCTGCCATCCTCGTCGGTCACAGCTATGGCGGCGCGATCATCACCGGCGCAGGCAACAATGCGCATGTGAAGGCGCTGGTCTACGTCGCCGCGTTTCAGCCCGATGTGGGCGAGAGCCCGGCCTCGCTCGGCGCGAAGACGCCCCCGGCCTCGACTTCGGTCGCGCCTTCGCCGGACGGCTTCCTGTTCATCGATCCCGCGCAGTTTCATGCCGATTTCGCGGCCGATGTTCCAGCGTCGGTGACCGATCTGATGGCGCGCAGCCAGGTGCCGCTGTCGCTGAAGGCAGCCACCGCGCCGGCCACCGCGCCCGCGTGGAAGGCCAAGCCGACTTACGCGATCGTCGCGACCAGGGACCGGGCGATCAACCCCGATCTGGAGCGCTTCATGTATCAGCGCTCGCACTCGGTCACGACCGAGATCGTCTCCAGCCACGCGGTCTACATCTCGCAGCCCCGCGCGGTCGCGAAAGTGATCGAGCAAGCCGCCACCGCCCGCTGAACCTCATCCGCGGCGGTCATACACGGCCGCCGCGGCCCCCTCGACAGGAGCCGACCATGGCAAACCTCACTCCCGACCAGAACAAGGCGATCGTCCTCGAAGCCTTCGACACGCTGTTCAACCGGAAGGACGTGGACACCGCAAAGCGCTTCTGGTCGCCCGAATACATCCAGCACAGCGCGCACGTCCCGGCCGGCCGCGACGGCCTGTTCAGCGTCGTCACAAGCGCGCCGGGCATGCGCTACGAACACGGGATCGTCATGGCGCAAGGCGACCATGTGATGATCCACGGCCGTTTTTCG
Organism: Actinobacteria bacterium 21-64-8; assembly: GCA_903970225.1. Lineage (GTDB taxonomy): Bacteria > Pseudomonadota > Alphaproteobacteria > Sphingomonadales > Sphingomonadaceae > Novosphingobium. The sequence goes on from CAJCHR010000455.1 coordinate 2,650, forward strand.
AACATCGGCCAGCCCGCCAACTGGATCGTAGTCGACATCTGCCGGCTAGAGAACGGCGTGTTGGTCGAGCATTGGGACGTCGTCCAGGACGAGGTCGGCCAGGCCGCTTCGGCTGGCGGTCACCCGATGTTCGGCGACGCATTCCCGACCTGACCACACCTCGATTGGAGACCGCTATGTCACCTGAAAGCATTGCGACGAGCCGCGCCAAGGCGATCGTCAGGACCTTCTACGATGGCGGCGCGCGCGGCCGGATCACCGATTTCGCGCCGTATCTCGACGATCATTTCGAGCTGTTCGTGCCCGATTACCTTCCCTGGGGCGGGCATTTCGACAAGGCCGGCTACGTCGCGCTGCTGCCCGGCGTCGCCAGGGCGCTCGACTTCGCGCGGCTCGATTACCTGAGCTTCACCGGGGAGGGCGGCCATGTCGTCGCGCTGATCGAGATCGGCGTACAGGGCACGGACGCGACCACGATCATTTCCGAACACTGGGACATCGCGGGCGACAAGGCCATGCGCCTGCGCGTCGCCTATTACGATCCCACGCTGCTCCTCGCCCAGCTCGGCGCCGCACCCGCCCTCGCGTGACGCGCAGCCTTCAAGGACATCACCCATGACCACCGATTATTCCGCCCGCGATGCGGTCGTGCGCCGCAATGTCTACGCCTCGGTCCGCCGCCGTGACGGCTTGCCGCAGGACATGTTCGCCAATTACTGGCGCGACGTCCATGCGACGCTGTGCTCGCGCCTTCCGGGCCTCGGCTTCTACGTCCAGCAGCACTTCGATCGCGATCACAATGCCGATCTGTGGCCGATCGCCGAGGGCGTGCGCCGGATCACTGCGACTCTCGACGGATCGGCCGAACTCGGTTTTTCCAGCCTTGAAGACCAGGCCGCGTTCGCCGCCGCCAGCACGATCCTCTATGCCGACGAGTTCAACCTGTTCAGCGAAGCGGTGGCCTACAACCTGCCGGCCGGTTCGATCACTTATGTCGACCGCGAGGAGGACGCAATCCGCAACGGGCTCGACCGCTATCACCGCGTCCACGTCTATCTGACGCGCAAGGCGGGCACCGACGCGGACGGCTGGCTCAGGGCGAGCAGCGCAGGGTTGGCGCGCGATCCCGCGGTGCAGAAGTGGAAGCTTCACTTGCCCGAAGCTTACGACAATGCGCATCCCGCGCCGCCTTCCCTCGACGTCGGCCACGAAGTCGAGGACGATCGCCTGAACCTGGCGGTGATCGAGGTCGCTTTCGTCAACGCCCGCGCCGCGCGCGAGTTCTTTGCCACGCCCGGCTTCCAGAAGATGCTGGCCGAGCAGGCCGCGCACCTCGACGCGATCGGCGCCTACCTCGTCACCGGCTTCTACACGTTCGTGCGCGGGGGCCATCCCACCCCCGCCGGCATCCGTGGCAGCCGCCAGGCCGAGCTGATCGACCAGATCGGTGCTGCGAACCAGCTCGTTCCCGACGTCGCCCGGCGCTTCGTGGAGCACGCGGCCGCCTGATCGGTGCTTCGCGATCTCTGGGCACAAGCGCCGCTTTTACGTCAGGTCGGCGACGAGGTGACTGGCCGACAGCTGCCGGTAGCTATGCCGCTGCGGCAAGTCACCCGCCGCACGGATGGGCGATGGCAGGTCGCGCGTCTCGGGCACTATGGGTGCGGCACGGCGGCCGGGATCGGCAACGGGCGCGGCGGCAAGCAGCCGGCGGGACGT
>CAJCHR010000456.1 GCA_903970225.1 Actinobacteria bacterium 21-64-8
CGTGCCCCCGAACCAGGCCCGCCTGCTCGAAGTTGGCGGCGGCAACTGCTTCAACCTGATCTCGCTCGCCGCGATCTATCCCGGGTGCGAGGCGCATGGGTTCGATCTGTCCCAAACCGCCATCGCGCGTGGGCAGGATATCGCTCGCGCCGCAAACCTCACCAACGTCACGCTCGCGGTCGAAGACATCCTCCTTGCGCGCGAACGCTATCCGGCGGGGTCGTTCGACTACATCACCGTCCACGGCGTCTACGCCTGGGTACCCGAGGCCGTCCGCGAGGCGATACTGGCGCTGATCGCCCATGCGCTTTCGCCGCGCGGGGTGGCGTTCGTCAGCTACAATGCGATGCCGGGGGGGCACATCCGGCTGATCCTGCGCGAGATGTTGCTCGATGCTATAGGCGACATAGACGATCCCGATAGCAAGATCGCGGCGGCGCGCGATTTCCTCGACGCCTATGTGAAGCCGCGCGACGGGGACGACAACTTTGCCAAGACGATGCGCCAGCAGGCGAGATCGATGCTCGAGCGGCCCGATGCGCTGTTGTTCCATGACGAACTCGGCGATTGTTACGACCCGCAGCGCCTGCTCGATGTCGCCGCCGCGGCGCGCGGGCATGGCCTTGCGTACCTGACCGACGCCGGCCGCAACCTCCATCTCGAAGGCTTCCTGGGGTCTGATGCGGAGGGCGGCGACGATCCCGAAAAAGCGGTGCTCGCCGCGGCCTCGCGCGACGATTATCAAGCGCTGCGCTTCTTCCGGCAGAGCCTGTTCGTCCGCGCCGGGCAAGCGATCGATCGTATGATCCGCCCCGAGCGGATCGCCGGGATGTACCTCTCGACCAAGCTCCGGCGGCGCGACGACGGCGTGTTCATGCTCGGCGACGACGAGATCGAGATAGCCCATCCCGCGCTCGCCGAAGGCATGGCGCGCGCGGTGAGCGCGTTTCCGCAGCGCGTCCCCGTCAGCACGATCGCGACCGAGCCCGGGCACTTGCGCATGCTGCTCCAGCTGTTTTCCGAGTGGTACGTCAACCTCCACCTCGAGCCCGCGCCGTTCCCGGATCGCCCGGGCGCACATCCGCAGACGAGCCCCCTGGTGCGCGGGATGTTGGGCATGGGCGAGCTGATGATCAGCACGCTCGATCATGCGCTGCTGAAGATCGAGCAGGGGAACTTGCGCGCGCTGTTGATGGCGGCGGACGGCAGCCGCACGATCGGCGAAATCGCCGCGCTCGGCCATGGCATCCCGCCCGAAGAGGTCGAGGCGGCGCTGACCGCTTCGGCGGGACGCGCCCTGCTTCGCGCCTGAGATGTATCAGCGGCGTTGCCGACTGCGACCAAATTGACACACTTTCGTTTGTCATAAAACTGCCCCGAATTTTTAGCGGAACAGTCACGGACCGTCTTTAGGGCTCCCGCAAGGCCAAGCGATCGGCGACCGCGCCGCGCGGCCAAGTCATCATGCAAAAAGCAGGGAGCCCTATCAATGCAACGCTTCGCCGTCCGTATGGCGATCACGTGCAGCGCCATCGCGCTCGCACAGACGCCAAACCTTGCGCTGGCACAGGATGCCGCCGGTACACCGGCACCGACCGCCGCGCCTGCCGCGGCCGAGAGCGCCGGCCTTCAGGAAATCGTCGTCACCGCCACCCGGCGCGAGACCAACCTGCAGAAGACGCCGATCTCGATCTCGGTGCTGAGCACGCAAGGGCTGGCCGATCGGCACGTGCTGAGCCTGTTCAACCTCGCGGACGGCTCGATCCCGTCGCTGCGTGTCGCCACCTTCGAGGCGCGCCAGTCGGCGCTGACGATCGGCATCCGCGGCATCGTGCCTTACGACCAGAACCAGACCGCGCGTGACGGCGGCGTCGGCGTCTATATCGATGGCGTCGCGCTCGGAAAAACGCAGGGGCTCAACGCCGCGCTGTTCGACATCGAGCGCATCGAAGTGCTCAAGGGCCCGCAGGGCACGCTGTTCGGTCGCAACACCGAAGGCGGCGCGCTGAGCCTGGTCACCAAGGCGCCCACCGGCGAGTTCGGTGGCCGCGTGACCGCCGGCGTCGGCAATTACGGCAGCCACAACGTCGATGCCCACCTCGACCTGCCCACTTTCGCGAACATCGCGATCAAGCTCGACGGCGTCTACCAGCATCAGGATCCCACCACCAAGGATCCGCTCCAGGGTTCGACCGGCTGGAACTACTACGACCGCAAGGGTGGCCGCGCGGCAGTCCGCTGGACGCCGGCTCCAGGCTTCACCGCCGACTTCGCATACGATTATGCGAAAGACGAAAACACGCCGAATTACAGCCAGCTGCTCAATTACAATCCGAACCCGGCCCATTACCCGGTCGGCATCTTCGTCAACACCGCCGCGGCGGGCGCGACGCCGACGTACGCACTCTATACCGCGCCGATCGCAAGCGGCGGCGTCGCATGTGGCGGCACGATCGCGGCGGGCAGCACCAAGCCGATCTGCGTCGCACCCAAGGCGCCGATCGTCGGGGTTCACTATGGCCGCCAGTCCGTGGCCGATGTCGGCGTGCCGCAGCAGCCCAGCGTCGATATCACGCACGGCGCGTCCGCGGTGCTCAAGTACGTGGCGGCGCCCTGGATCGAGCTGCGCTCGATCACCGCTTGGCGCGGCGTTTCGACCGACCAGTGGGACAACTCGGGCGGCCCGGAGCGTAGCTCGTTCGCACCGAACTCGAACTTCAGCCGTTACAGCCTCTCGTTCCTGCGGCAGCACCAGTTCAGCCAGGAAGTCCAGGCGGTCGGAAGCATCCCGCAGTTCGACTACGTGGTCGGTGGCTACTACTATACCGAGCACGCGACCGAATATGCGGCTACACCGCTGACCAACCTGTGGAATGTCGACGGCACGGGCTACTCCATCCGCAGCCCGATCCCCGGCAACAGCAACCTGATCTCGGGAGCGAACTCGGGCTATCAGCCGTACGATCCGTCGTGCAACAACTCGCTGGCGAGCACGGTGCCGCAGTTCGCCAACAGCTGCCAGTTCATCACGCGAGCGAGCGAAGCCACCGATCACAACTACTCGGTCTTCGGCAACGTCACCTTCACGCCCGAAGCCCTCGATGCGCTGCACTTCACCGCCGGCGGCCGCTGGACCAAGGACGATCGCCACGGCAGCCTTTATGTCGTGAACAACGCGCGTCAGCCGTTCACCTTCAAGGTCAGCGTCAGCCGCTTCGATCCGATGTTCAACATCGCGTTCGATGCCGCGCAGGACATCCACCTGTACGCCAAGTACGCGACCGGCTTCCGTGCCGGCGGCGCCAACGACCGTTCGCTGACGTTCAACCCGTTCGGTCCCGAAGCGGTCAAGTCGTACGAAGTCGGCGCCAAGATGGACTTCCTGAACCACCGCGCACGCCTGAACCTGGCGGGTTACATCATGGACCGCACCAACACGCAGTTCGATTTCGACCTGTTCGATACGACCGGCGGCAGTCCGACCAATGGCAGCCACATCGAGCAGACCCAGAACGCGGGCAAGAGCAAGATCCGCGGCATCGAAGCCGACCTGATCGTGAAGCCGATCCCCGAATTGACGCTCTCGGCTTCGTACGCCTACACCTACTGGAAGGCGCCTTCGGCGGTGAACTCGATCACCGGCGGCCTGCCGCAACAGCTCTACATCGTCTACACTCCGAAGAATGCCGCTTCGGGCTCGGTCGACTACGTGAAGCCGGTCGATATCTTCGGCGGTGCGAGCGTGCGCTTCCACCTCGATGCCAACTACGCGAGCAGCCAGTACAGCTTCCAGCTCGAGTCGACCAAGACCGACCCGAGCTTCGTGATGAACGGTCGGCTGGCGCTCGCCGATATCGCAATGGGTCCCGGCGGACAGAAGCTGACGATCGCGGTCTGGTCGCGCAACCTGCTGAACGAGCAGCACATCTACCGCCGCTCGGCCGCGAACTCGTCGCCGGTCCAGAACTACAACGGCACGACGCTGGTCTCGACCAACTACGGCGGCATCCTGGGCGATTACGGCAACTACAACCCGCCGCGCACTTTCGGGATCGAGGCTTCGGTCAAGTTCTGAGTCAACTCAACACCGGTTCGCCTGCCTGGGCGAAACTCTCGGGGGCCGCGCGGCAACGCGCGGCCCCTTTTTCGTTGCCGGGTCAACGCCCTCGACTTCAAATACGCGAGCATACCCCTCCCGCTTGCACCCACCCCGCCCCCGTGCAACGCTCGCTAAGGTAACGCACACGGCGCAAGGCCAGGCCGCGCCAGCACATGGGAGAGAGCATGCCGGACAAGGGAGCCATACTGCGCGCGCTGATCGAGAAGGGTGAGCATTTCGTCTGCGGCGACACCTATTCCGCGATCACCGGGAAGATCGCCGAGTTCGTCGGCTATCCGGCCGCATATCTGGGCGGGCATGCCTGCAGCGCGTTCCATTACGCGGTGCCCGACAACGGGGTGTACAGCCAGGTCGAGCAGATCGAGCAGGCCAGCCGCATCGCCAACGTGATGAACATTCCGCTGATCGCCGACGCCGACACGCTGGGCGAGACGGTCGCCGACGCCTATCACTACACCCGCCGCTACATCCAGCAGGGCATCGCCGGATTCCATGTCGAGGACGAGCGCAACCCCAAGCATTCCAAGCTGGTCAACGGGCTGTGGTCGATCGCGGACCAGCAGGCGCGGATCGATGCGGCGCGCCGCGCACAGCGCGATTCGGGGCAGGACTTCGTGATCATCGCGCGCTGCGACGAGCTTTACACCAGCGAGATGGGCGGCGGCGGCAGCGGCAGCATGGATGAGGCGATCAAGCGCGGTCACGCCTATCTGGAGGCAGGGGCCGACGTGCTGTTCTACCCGCCGCGGCCCGACTGGGTCCCCGCCCTGGTCAAGGAATTCGGACGCGAACTGGTCTCGACCATGGGCTTCACGCTGCCCGACACCGCGTTCAACATGCTGACCGGCGGCTGGGTGACGGCCGCGGCGAACCACCTCAAGCTGATGCGCGAGTTCAAGGAGACGGGCACGATGCCGTCCGCCAACTTCGCCTTCCCCGAGAAGTACGAGCTTATCGACCATCCGCTCTACGATGGCCTGATCGAGGAATGGGCGGACAAGACGGGCCGCCAATCGCGCCCGAACCACGCGCCCTGATCGGGCCGGTCTGCGGGAAGACTGCCGGATAGACCAAAAAGGCCGGCGGGGCTGAACCCTGCCGGCCTTTCCGTTTTTTCGTCCCGCGCTCGGTCAAGCGGGACGAAGACGCTTATTGACCGAAGTGGAAGCGAACGCGCACGCCATAGAAGCGCGGCTGGTTGAGCAGGATTTCGGCCACACCCGCCGAGTTCCACGCCGAAGTGTTCGCGACGTTGATCTTTTCCTTGGTCAGGTTGGTCACGAAGAACGAGACGTCGATCGGTGATCCCGCAACGCCTCGCCAGTCGACGTTGGCGTTCACCAGATTGTTGCCGGGCGTGTAACCGAGCGGATGGCCGTTGACGTAAGCGGGTACCGAAAGGTCGTTGAACGCGCCGGACGTGTAGGTCCAGCTGGCTCCGATCGAGATGCGGCCAACACTCTCGTCGAGCGGCAACCTGTACGATGCACCCAGGGTGAACTTGTGCTTTGGCGTATAGGTGAACGGGGTGTTGATTTTCGCGGTCGGTGTAATCGTACCGAACGGAGTTCCATTAAGCAGCTGACCCAGTTTGGAGCCGTCGCCCTGGACGGCGGGCGCCTCGATCTGGGTCACCTTCGTGTTGATGTACGCATAGCTTGCGTCGACCGTCAGGCTTCGGAAGAAGGTCAGCGATCCATCGACCTCCGCGCCGTAGCTGCGCCCGGCGCCCGCGTTGATGACGGCAGCACCGCCGGCGACACCCAGTGCGGCGGCCGCAGGCGTCGCCGTGAGCCCGGCGAAAACCTGCAGATCGCGGATCTTGTTATAGAAGCCTGCGAGGTTGAGGTAGCCGCTGACCGCGCCGTGGAAGCTCGTCTTCGCACCCACTTCGAATGCATCGAGCGATTCAGGACCCCAGGTTTCGAGGCCGGGGTTGGTGAAATTCAGGCCGCCCTGACGATAGCCGCGCGAGTATTTCGCATAAAGCAGCAGGTCCTGGTTCGGCTTGAAATCGGCATCGATCAGCCATGTCGGCTTGTCCGAGGAATTGGTCAGCCTGGTGGTGCAGCCGCTCCGGTCGAGGCCCGGTACGACACTGAAGTGACGGAACGAGTCGGTGCAAGCCCGTGAAATCCGTACGCCGCTGACCGGGTCGATGAAGCTGTTCGGATTGCGGTGCGCGGGATCGAGCGAGGCGCGGGTTCCGTCGGTGAGACCTTCGATCTTGTCGAACGTGTAACGTCCGCCGGCCGTCAACGACAACTTGTCGGTGAACTTGTACGTGCCCTGTGCGTAGACACCGTGGTTGTCGAATTTCATCTTCGTCGACGACTCGGAGATCGACCCGAAGAACAGCGGATTGCTGCACGCGATGTTCTGGATGCGATCGGTGCAGTTCAGGAAGATTCCCGTCCGTCCGGCACTAAAGCCAATTGGACGAGAGAACTCGAGATAGCCTCCAACCACGAAGTCCAACTTCGGGGTATGCCCCTGGATCTGGAACTCCTCGGTCGCCGTCGACTGCGCCGAATTGTACTGAGCTGGTCCCGCGGTATCCAGGACGATGCGCTGGTAGGGCGCGCCCGCGGGGGCGAAGAGATGAGCCCCGGTCGCCAGTTTGGTTACCGGATCGATCTGTCCGGTCGTGTTCAGGCGCTGGCTGATCCGGGTAAGATCGAATCCGGGGCCGAAGATCGCGGATGTGGCATCGTTCGGAACCGCGAAATTGCTCGTGCCGAGATCGAAGCTGGTGGCTTCGCGAAACTCGCCGTAGCTCGCGATATTCTTGATCGTGATGGCATCGCTGGCCAGCCAGGTGGTCGTGTTGATGACCTGCCACTGCTTGATCTTCAGGAAGGCATAAGGCGAATTCGATTCGACATCATAAAGACCGTCGCCGCGCGCGGTTTGGCGAGCAACTTGAGTGGCGCAGGATTCCGCCTGAAGCTGACGCGTGCCGCTATAGGCGGGATTGACCAACCCGGTGGTGGGACTGGGCGTCGAGCCCGCGGGCAGGAGGTTGTCGGTGATGAGCGGGTTGATCGGCGAATTCGGCGTCGCACAACCGATCATCTTGCTCGCATAGCCGCGGGAGTGTGAATCGCTGTACTGAGCGATGGTGTAGTTCTGCAGCGTCGGGGTCAGGTCGGCGACCATGCTGAAGCGATAGTATGAATAGTTGACGTTGTTGAAATCGCTCGGAACCCGGTGGCCGACTGTTGCCGGATCGGCCCTGTTCTTCATGTATCCGTCGCGTGAGTTCCGCTCATACACCAGCCGCACCTTGAACGTGTCCGCGAGCGGGACGTTGATGACGCCGGTGATCTTCTTCTGGTCGTAGTTGCCGTACGTCCCCTCGGCGAAGCCCTCGAACTTGCCGGTGGGCTTGGCGGGGGTGAGCAATATCGCGCCGCCGGTGGTGTTGCGACCGAACAGCGTGCCTTGCGGTCCTTTGAGCACCTGCACATTGGCAAGATCGGTGAACGCGCCGGCTCCGACGGTGTTGCCCGACGTCGTACCGCCCTGCGCGCGGACGCCGACGACTTCGGCAAAGTAGACGCCGACAGTCGGGGCCGTGTTCGCGTCCTGATTGAAGCCGCGGATCGCAAACGTCGATTTTTCGGGGCCGTACCGCTGGTTGACCGACAACGACGGCGTATTCGCCGCAAGATCCGTCGCGACCGCGACGTTCCGCTTCGAAAGCTGGTCCGCATTCAGGACGGTGATCGAGATCGGCACGTCCTGCAGCCGCTCCTCGACGCGCCGCGCGGTCACGATGATGTCTGCAGCGTTGTCGCTGGATTGCGCGGCTTGTGCATAAAGCGGCGCGGTGATGCCAAGACCTGCTCCGGCAACGCCGACAAGCAGAGATGCCCTCAAAGATTTACGCATTGTTTCATCCCTCCCGTTATTTTTTTTGGAAATCAGGCAACGAGCCGCAAAGCGGCGACCTCGCTGATCGCGCTTTCGCAGGCCGCACGAAGACACGGCGCGAGACACGTCCCGCACAGCACTTCACGCATCGAATGATGGTGTTTGGCCTCCCTCTCCCCTTGCGCGATCGGTTTCGCCGTCGCGCTTTTTACCGGAATACGGCGCTTACAGCCGTTCCAGGGAGCATTGTATCAAATGTATCAAGTCGTAACAACGATGTATTACATGTCGTGGTTAGCAATCCGAAATCGCGGTTTCAGCGCAGTTCCTGGGCAAGCAGCGCCGCCGTACCGGCCCATGACACTGCCTCGGCCAGCGGGTCGAACACGATCTCCGGGTGGTTGTGCCAGGCCGCGTCGGGATCGGTGAAGCCGTGGCGGGCGTGGGAGAATTCGGTGATGTGGAACGGTGCGCCGGCCTCGCTCAGTTCCTTGCGCAGCGCGGTGATGTCGCTAGGCGGCACGAATGCGTCGTCGCCCGCGCAATATGCGGCGATAAGTCCCTTGATATCGCCGGCGCGCGCCGGGGCATGCGTGGTCAGCGCGCCGTGGTAGGATACGAAAGCCTTCGCGTCGGCGCCGCTGCGCGCGATTTCGAGGGCGCACTGCCCGCCGAAGCAATAGCCGATCGCCGCCAGTCGCGCGGGATCGACGCCCTCGAGCGCGGCGAAGCTATCGAACCAGGCGCGGGCGCGCGCACGCAGGCGCTCCGGGGTGCTCAACAACTCCATGTATTGCTGGCCGGCGCCGAGCTCGTCGCTCGTGTCCACGCGCGAGTCGTACAGGCTGACCGCAGCGGCAACGTAACCGAGCGCGGCGAGCTTGGTCACGGTCAGTTTCATCCGTGCCGCCTGCCCGGCGGCCCCGGGGAATGCGATCACCCCGGGTGCCGGGCCGGCGACGCCCTCGGGCAGCGCGAAGTAGCCCTTGAGCGGCACGCCGCCGTGCTCACAGGTGATTTCATGGAACGGCGGCATCGGCTCTCTCCCGGTCATGTTTCGCATGCTGATGCCGCGTCCAGACTTCGAAGAAAAGATCACAATCGCGAACGGTCAGGTATTTGGCGAGAATGATCAGCGCTGCGAGCGAGCGCTTCCGCTTCCCCGCCCGGCGCGATAGAAGACCATCGAACACGCGGCGGGACCCGCGGATTCGGCACATCGTTCGCGGATATTTCGAGGGACAATGACAGACATCATTCCGGTTATCCTGTGCGGCGGTAGCGGCACCCGTTTGTGGCCACGCAGCCGTGTGACCAAGCCCAAGCCTTTCCTTCCCCTTCTCGGCGACGACACCCTGTTCCAGGCGACGATCGGCCGTTGCTCGCCAGATGACGGGTTCGGACCGCCCGTGGTGGTGACCGGTCACGCGCATCTCGAACATGTCGACGATCAGCTCGGGTCCGCTGCCGGAGCGAAGATCGTGGTCGAGCCCGCAGCAAAGAACACCGCGGCCGCGATCGCGCTCGCGGCGGTGCTGCTCGATCCCGATGCGGTGATGCTGGTCTGCCCGAGCGATCACCACATCGCCGATTGCGACGCGTTCGTCGCCTCCGCCAAGGCCGCCGCAGGGCTGGCCACCGAAGGCTGGCTGGTCTCGTTCGGGATCGAGGCCAAGACGCCCGAGACCGGCTTCGGCTACCTCAAGCAGGGTGAGGCGATTTCGGATCAGGGCTTCAAGGTCGCGCAGTTCGTCGAGAAGCCCGATCTGGCACGCGCCTCCGCCTTCCTCGCCGAGGGCGGCTATGCCTGGAACGGGGGAATCTTCGCGTTCCGCGTCAAGGACTTCCTTGCCGAGCTCGACGCGCACCGGCCAGACATTTCCGCCGCGGTGCGCACTTCGGTCGAGCAGGGCAGCTGGGACGGGCGCCGGTTCCATCCGGACGCGGCCGCGTTCGCGGTGATCGACGGCGAATCGGTCGATTATGCGGTGATGGAGAAAACCCAGCGCGCCGCGATGGTGCCCGCCGACATGACCTGGTCAGACATCGGCAACTGGCTCGCGCTTCATGGCGCGCGCGAGCGTGACGAGGACGGCAACCACGTCGCGGGCGAAGCGGAACTGGTCGATTGCCGCAACGTTCTGGTCGATACCGATGGTCCGAAAGTGTCGGTCATCGGGCTGGAGGATGTGATCGTGGTGGTCGATGGCAACGATATCCTGGTGACCACCGCGAGCGGTGTCCAGAAAGTCGGCAAGCTGTTCGGCGCGGTGAACCAGTGAGCGCGCTTCTGCCGATCAAGGAAGTCGAAAAGCCCTGGGGCAAGGACGAGCTGCCCAAGCCGTTCACGCAGCGCCCCGGCCAGCGGATCGGCGAGATCTGGTTCGAGCCGCCGCCAGAATTGCCCGAACTCCTGGTCAAGTACATCTTCACCAGCGAGGCGCTGTCGGTGCAGGTCCACCCGACCGACGCGCAGACGCTTGCCGATGGCCTCGGCAAGCAGGGCAAGGAAGAGTGCTGGTACATCATTCACGCCGAGCCGGGCGCAACGCTGGGCATCGGATTCATCGAGGATATCGATGGTGAGACGATGCGCCATGCCGCGCTCGACGGCAGCATCGAGCATCTGCTCAAATGGTATCCGGTCAAGCCGGGCGACTTCTTCTACATTCCGGCCAACACCGTCCACGCGATCGGCGCGGGCGTCGGCCTGATCGAGACTCAGCAGAACAGCGACATCACCTATCGCCTGTACGACTATGGCCGCCCGCGCGAACTGCACCTCGAAAAGGGCATCGCGGTCGCCAAGGGCGAGACTTATGCCGACAAGTACCACTGGCACGTCGCCGAGCGCGAGACCGCGACGCTGGTCGACAACACGCTGTTCCGGCTCGACCAGCTCGAAGGCGAACCCAGCGCCGAAGTGCGCGCGCGCTACGGATCGGGCACGCTGCTGGTGATCCCGCGCGATGGCTGGGCGCGGATCGGCGAGGAAGAGATCCTGCCCGGCGGTTGCGGGCTGGCGTCTTCGATCGACGACGTGGTGTTCGCGCCCGAAGGGCTGTGCCTGATCACACAGCCGGCCTGAGCGGCCGCCCGGGCCGATTGATGCCTTGGAATGTGAGCGCCAGATCCCTCCGCTCAGCCTGAGACCATCGGACTTCGCGCGCCCCATCGCCTAAAGAGATTCGGCGCGGACATTGGCGCATGCGCAATCCGTCTGAACGCAGACCGCCTGCGAGCGACACCGAGCACAGAGATTCCTCCCCGCAGGCGCATAGGTTATAACATATCGTGCTATATAGCACGATATGGAGATATCCCGCCGACAGACTTCAGGGCGGCATTGGCGAGCGTTGTGGGAAAGATCGGCAACGTGAGCACTGCCGGCCCATTCGGCCGGGCGCCTGCAAACGCAGCCCACTCGGTCCTGACGACCCTTGATCACTGCTTCGGCGCGGCGCAAACAGGCCGCCAAGACCGGAGAGCGATCCTTTGTCCAACATCTATCCCGTTCCCGCGGAGTGGGCCGCGCGCGCTTATGTCGACAAGGCGGGCTATGCCGAAAAGTACCGCCAGTCGATCGAGGACCCGCACGCCTTCTGGCGCGAGGAGACCGCGCGGCTCGACTGGATCAAGCCGTGGACCGAGGTCTCCAAGGCCAGCTTCGACGAGGCCGATTTCGGCATCCGCTGGTTCGCCGACGGCACGCTGAATGTCTCCGCGAATTGCCTCGACCGGCACTTGGCCGAGAACGGCGAGACCACCGCGATCATCTGGGAGGGTGATGATCCCGCCCACCAGCGCAAGCTCACGTACCGCGAGCTTCACGGCGAGGTCTGCCGCTTTGCCAATGCGCTGAAGCGACTGGGTGCCCAGCGCGGCGACCGGATCACGATCTATCTGCCGATGATTCCCGAGGCCGCGATCGCGATGCTCGCCTGCACGCGGATCGGCGCGATCCATTCGATCGTGTTCGCCGGGTTCAGCCCCGAGGCGCTCGCCGGGCGGATCGTCGATTGCGACAGCAAGCTCGTCATCACCGCCGATGCGGGCCTGCGCGGCGGGAAAACCGTGCCGCTCAAGGCCAACGTCGACGAGGCGCTCGAGGAATGCCCTGGCGTCGAGGCGGTGCTGGTCGTCCGGCATGCCGGCAACGCGGTGACCGTCGCCGAGGGCCGCGACCACTGGTGGCATGACCTGCGCGAGACCGTCGAACCCGACTGCGCGCCCGAGGAGATGGGCGCCGAGGATCCGCTGTTCATCCTCTACACCTCGGGCTCGACCGGCAAACCCAAGGGCGTGCTCCACACCACCGGCGGCTACCTGACCTGGGCGGCGATGACACACCACTATGTGTTCGATTACCGCCCCGGCGAAATCTACTGGTGCGCCGCCGACGTCGGCTGGGTCACCGGGCACAGCTATGTCGTCTACGGTCCGCTCGCGAACGGCGCGACGACGGTGATGTTCGAGGGCATCCCGACCTACCCCGATTTCTCGCGGTTCTGGCAGATCGTCGACCGGCATCAGGTCAACACCTTCTATGGTGCGCCGACCGCGCTGCGCGCGCTGATGCGCGAGGGCAACGACTGGGTGAGCAAGACCAGCCGCCAGTCGCTGCGGCTGCTCGGTACCGTGGGCGAGCCGATCAATCCCGAGGCGTGGGAATGGTACTATCGCATCATCGGCGAGGAGCGCTGCCCGATCGTCGACACCTGGTGGCAGACCGAAACCGGCGGCGCGACGATCACGCCGCTGCCCGGCGCGACCGACCTCAAGCCGGGCTCGGCGACCCATCCGATGTTCGGCGTCGTGCTCGAACTGGTCGATGGCGAGGGCAAAGTGCTGGAGGGCGCGGCCGAAGGGAACCTGTGCATCACCCGCAGCTGGCCCGGCCAGATGCGCACCGTGTGGGGCGATCACGACCGGTTTTTCCAGACCTACTTCACGACTTATCCGGGCAAGTACTTCACCGGCGACGGCTGCCGCCGCGACGAGGACGACTACTACTGGATCACCGGGCGGGTCGACGACGTGATCAACGTCTCGGGTCACCGCATGGGCACCGCGGAGGTCGAAAGCGCGCTGGTCGCGCACGTCAAGGTCGCCGAGGCCGCGGTCGTCGGCTTCCCGCACGATCTCAAGGGCCAGGGCATTTACGCTTACGTCACGCTTAACGCGGGCGAGCCGGAGAGCGAGGACACGCGCAAGGCGCTGGTCCAGTGGGTGCGCCGCGAGATCGGCCCGATCGCGACGCCCGACGTGATCCACTTCGCGCCCGCGCTGCCCAAGACCCGCTCGGGCAAGATCATGCGCCGCATCCTGCGCAAGATCGCGGAAGGCGACACCGCGAACCTGGGCGACATCTCGACGCTCGCCGACCCGGGCGTGGTCGAGACGCTGGTAAAGACGCGTGCCTGAAAGCCTGCCGGTCGTCGCGCACACCATTCAGCTGTCGCTGACGCCGGTGTTCCTGCTTGTGGCGATCGGCAACATCCTCAATCTGCTCTCGACCCGGCTTGGGCGGATCGTCGACCGCAGCCGGCAATTGCAGGAGCGCCACATCGCGACCACCGGCGCCGAGCATGACATCGTCGTGCTCGAACTGCGCGCGGTCGATCGGCGCTTCGAACTCACCAGCCGCGCGATCCGGCTGCTGGTGCTCGCCGGCCTCGCGATCGGGATGACCGTGGCGACGCTGTTCGTGCAGGAAATGGCCGGCCATTCGCTGCATCACTTGGCCGCCGTGCTGTTCCTGATCGCGGTCGGCCTGTTAATGTGGGGCCTCGGGCTGTTCCTCGCCGAGACCCGTGTCGCCGGCGAGGCGCTGCGCATCCCGCGCGATTATCTGGAAACGCACCGGGAGCTTTGAGGCTCAACTCTTGCTCGGCTCGTTAGGGCTCTTCTCGGAGGGCTTCACCGTCGAGCGGACGACCATGAACTTGTTGAGCACGTCGAACCAGAACGAGGCGCCGAAGGTCACGCCGAACGCGGTGACCAGCCAGCCCAGGATCACCAGCGGGTTGTCGTAGAACCAGGCCGCAAGGCCGGGATCGGTGTCCGCCCCCTTGGACAGACCAGCATGAAACACGCGGTCCTGCGGTGTGGGCCGCCAGCCATTGCTCCAGCCGATCGGCCACGCGACCTCGTTCATCTGCGCGGCGGCGACCTTGATGTTGTCGAACTTCGTCTTGAGTTCAGCAGGTGTCGGAGCGTCCGTCGCGGCCGCGGATGCGCCAATCGCTCCGGGGTCGATCGTATCGTCCGGCGCATCCGAAGCAAGGACGTTGCCCGCCACCGTCAGCACCGAATCGCGCAGCTTGTCGTCGGTCGAGAGCGATTTCATCACCGTGATCGCATCGATGTTCATCACCACCGCGCAGCCCAGGCCCAGGAAGAACAGCCACACTTGCGTGCGCCGGGTGTACCAGCCGGCGACGCGGTCCATCGTGCTGTTGAACCACTGCTTCAGGTGGTCCTCGGCCTTCACGAGGTCATTGTTTGCCGTATCGAGCGCGGTGCGCAGCGCCTTCTTCAGAGACGTGTCGGGCGTGTTGCCGATCCAGATGCGCAAGTTGGTGACCGCCACGTCGGGCCGGGAATCGTATCCGGCGCGCTGGCGTGCAAGCTGCAGGACGGTGCGCGCGAAGTTCTCGGACGGGATGTAGGAGGGAAGTTCGGTGCGTGCGAAGCCGGGCACGAACTTCTGCCAGCCCACCGGCTTGGCCTGCGCGTAAGGTCCCGTATAGAGCGCGGTGATCATCGGATGTTCGTAGAAATCCGTGACGAGCTCATCCGTGAGAGCGCCGCCCGTAGAGCCGCCGAACATCTCGTGGAGCCCGCGCTCCAGCGAAGCGGCGCGGGTCTTGAACAGCGCTTCACCGAATTCGCGCAAGGCCGAGCAGATCAGGCTGACGAACAGGAACATCAGCGCCATGCCGATGCCCACGTCGAGCGTCTTCATCCCGAACATACCGCTTCCCCCAAGAAACTCCCAGCATGCGACGCCGGTGTTTTCTTTTCAGGTTACGGTTATGGCTCCGCGCGAGTCAAGCGGGGGCCAGAACAGGCCTTGAGCGAGAGGGATCGTGGCGAGACGACCTCCCCTCGTTGCAGCACCGATCGTGCCGCAATTGCTCCGCGTCAGGCTGCGAGCTGGTACGGTTCGATTTCGCCCGAGAGGTACAGCTTCTTCGCCTTTGCGCGGCTCAGCTTGCCCGAGCTGGTGCGCGGCAGGGTGCGCGGGGGGACGAGTTCGATCACGCAGTTCATGCCGGTGATCGAGCGGACCTTGTCGCGGATTTCCTCGTGCAGGCGCTTGCGCTCGTCGGGGTTGGTGACGCGGCAGTGGACCAGCACCGCGGGAATCTCCTCGCCGTTCTCGGTCTCGAGCGCGAAGGCGGCAATGTCGCCCTGGTGGAAGCCGGGCAGCTGCTCGACGGCCCATTCGATGTCCTGCGGCCAGTGGTTCTTGCCGTTGATGATGATCATGTCCTTCGCCCGGCCGACGATGAACAGATAGCCGTTCGCCATGTATCCCATGTCGCCGGTGTCGAGCCAGCCATCGACCATGCAGGCCGCGGTCGCCTCGGGATCGCGGTAATACGAGTGCATCACGCTGCTGCCGCGGCACCAGACCTTGCCGATGTGGTGGTCGGCGACAGGCGCGCCGTGCTCGCCGCGCACGACCACGGTCATACCGCGCACGGGTTTGCCGCAATTGACGATCGCGCGGTAGCGCGCGGGGCGCGAGAGGTCGCGCGGCGCACCCGACAGGCGCTCCTCGGCGACCAGCTCGACCCGGATGCCTTCGCCCGGCGGCATCAGCGTGACCGCGAGGGTCGCTTCGGCCAGGCCGTAGCTCGGCATGAACGCGGACGCGTTGAAGTCGGCATCGGCAAAGGCGTCGACGAAATTCTGCATCACATCGGGCCGGATCATGTCGGCGCCGTTGCCCGCGATCCGCCAGCGCGCGAGGTCGAAGCGCTCGGCGACGTTGGTCTGGCTGGAGATGCGGCGCGCGCAGATGTCGTAGCCGAACGTCGGCGAATAGGAGATCGAGGCGCCTTCGTTGCGGCTGATCATGTCGAGCCACGCGAGCGGCCGACGCGCGAAGTCCTCGGTCTTGAGGTAATCGGCGCTGACCTGGTTGGCGATCACCGAGAGCATGCAGCCGACCAGGCCCATGTCGTGATACCACGGCAGCCAGCTGATGCAGCGATCGTCCGCGCCCAGTTCCATGCCGTGCCCATGCGCGGCGAGGTTGTTGAGCAGGCCGCGGTGCGTGACCGCGACGCCGTGCGGGAAGCGCGTCGATCCGCTGGAATACTGGAGGAAGCAGATGTCGTCCGCAGCGATTGCGGGAAGCGCAACGCCGGGCGCCTCGTCGCGGGTGAAAGCCTCCCACGCCTCGCCTTCGCATCCCTGCCGCTCGGCCGCCGGATGGATCAGCCCGGCCAGTTCGGCCGGGTACAGCAGCAGCCGCGGCTCGGCGCTCGCCATCTGGGTGGCGATCTGATCGATGTAGCTGTCCTTGCCGCCGAAGCTGGTCGGCAGCGGCAGCGGCACCGGCCAGACGCCGGCATAGACCGCGCCGCAGAACAGCGCGGCGAAATCGGGCCCGGTCTCGGCGATCAGCGCAACGCGATCACCTTTGGCGAATCCGCGCGCGATCAGCCGCCGCGCCACCGCCAGCGCATCCAGACGCAGTTCGGCGAACGGGTAGGCGCGAGTCAGAACACCGCGCGGATCGTGGAAGTTGAGCCCGCGGGCGCCGCTCGCGGCATAGTCCAGCGCATCGCCGAACGTGGCGAAATCGGCATGGCGCCGGGGCAGAACATCGCGGTTGGGAGCCGGTTTCAGTCCGACTTCGGCCTTGTGCGAGGGTCTCGCAGCATCGGTCATTTATGGTTATCCGTTATCGTTTCTAGACGTACGCCTGATCTCGCGAACCCCGGCTTCCCTTGCCGCCATCCGCCGAACCGGGCAAGAGCCGGGCTCGAACGAGTGGACCGTCCCCTTCGCGGGGGACTGTGGCACGAATAGGGCAGGCGCGATGGTGCGTGGCGGAAAGCCCCAATGAAACCGACACCTAAGCATCGGGAAAGGCCCGCGCCGCGCCCGCTCGAACCCGCGCGGCTCGAGGAGCTGGCGCTGGGCTATGTCGCGCGTTTCGGCACGACGCAGGCAAAGCTGCGCGCGTATCTGAAGCGCAAGCTGTTCGAACGCGGTTGGGCCGGGGAGGGTGAACCACCCGTCGATGCGCTGGTCGAGCGGTTCGCCGCGACGGGTTATGTCGATGATGCGGCCTACGCGCGCGCCAGGAGCGGATCGTTGCTGCGGCGCGGCTACGGCCGGCGGCGGGTGGACCAGGCGCTGGGCGCGGCCGGGATCGACGGCGCGCTGCGCGAGGCAATCGCGCCGGCTGTGACCGCGCAAAGGCGCGCGGCGCTGGCTCTGGCGCGCAAACGCCGGATCGGTCCGTTCGGCGATCCGCCGGTGGACCGCAAGGCACGCGAGAAGCAGGTTGCCGCGATGCTGCGCGCCGGTCATCCGCTCGACAGCATCCGTGCGCTACTGGCCGCGCCGACGGTCGACGAGGCCGAGGCCTGGGCGGAATCCGCTGCGGACGATGAACAGATGTTGGAGGAGGATGAATGACGATGCGTTGGAGCACTCTGATCGCGGCGATGCTGCTGGGCATTACGGCAGGCGTGCCGACGGTATCGGCCGAGGTCCACGCGCCCACCGCAAGCGTGCATCCGGTGTCGGGCCTGCCGGTGATCCCGCTCTCGATCACTGCAGGCAGGAAGGTTCACAAGTTCCGCGTCGAAGTCGCCGCGACCTCGGAGCAGCAGGCGCAGGGCCTGATGTTCCGCACCGCGATGGGCGCCGATGAGGGCATGATCTTCCCGATGCGCCCCGCCCGCCCGGCCAGCTTCTGGATGCACAACACGGTGCTGCCGCTCGACATCATCTATGTGGGCACCAACGGCCGGATCATCACGATCGCCGCCAACGCGGTGCCCTATGACGACACGCCGCTGTCCTCGGGCGGCTACACGAGCGGCGTGCTCGAACTCAACGGTGGCCGTGCGGCGCAGCTGGGGATCAAGGTCGGCGACAAGGTGGTCTGGTAAGGCTTACCGCCCCGCTTCCCTCAGTGTCGTCGGACGCATTTGCGGACGGAAGTCGAGGTCGCCTTCGGCCATGATCTGCTCGCGCAAGTCATCGCGCTTCTGGTGGATCGAGGCGATCACCGGTCCGGCCGCGGCGCCGAGTGCGAACAACGCTGCCTCGGACAGCTGCAGCGAACTTTCGATCGCCTCGGGCGCGACGTGGCTGGCGCCCGCGCGGTACAGCGCGGCGGCATTGCCGACATCGCGCGCGCGCACCACGATCGGCAGGTCCGGGTGCTCGCGGCGCAGCTTGCGCGTGACGCGCTGCGCGGCGACCGGCTCGTCCATCGTCAGGATCACCGCGCTCGCCTCGGCGACGCCCAGCTTCTCGAGCAGGTCGCCGCGCGTGGCATTGCCGAACACGACATTGAAGCCGTCACGGTTGCCGGTGCGGACGATGTCGGCGTCGCTGTCGACCGCGATCGTGCGCTGGCCGTGCTCGGCGAGCAGTTCGGCGACGATCCGCCCGGTCCTGCCAAAGCCGATGATGATCGCGCGGCCCGCAGTTTCGGCGGGCTCGATCACCGGCTCGGCGCGATCGACGCGCCGCCCCAGCTTGCGGCCCGCCAGCGCGAGCAGCGGGGTCACGGTCATGCCGATCGCGGTCACGGTCTGCCAGAACTGCGCGGTTTCCGCACCGACCAGCTGAGCGGACGTTGCGGCGGCGAGCACGATCAGCGTGGTCTCGGACGGACTGGCCATCAGGATGCCGGTCTCGGTCGCGGTGCCCGACCGCGCACCCATCAGCCGCAGCAGCACGGCGGTCACCACCGCCTTCAAGGCAAGCACGCCCACGGTCGCGGCGATCAGCAGCGGCAGGTTCTTCCAGACCATCACCAGGTCGATGCTCATGCCCACGGTGATCAGGAACACGCCCAGCGCCAGGCCCTGGAAGGGTACGATGATCGCCTCGACCTCGCCGTGGTACTCGGTCTCGGCGATCAGCAGCCCGGCGATCAGCGCGCCGACGATCGGCGAAAGGCCGGCCGCGCCGGTCGCCAGCGCGGCGAGAATCAC
Organism: Actinobacteria bacterium 21-64-8; assembly: GCA_903970225.1. GTDB lineage: Bacteria > Pseudomonadota > Alphaproteobacteria > Sphingomonadales > Sphingomonadaceae > Novosphingobium. Next base: position 19,195 of record CAJCHR010000456.1, read on the forward strand.
CACCAGCAGGCTTGCCGCGAGGAACAGCTCGGGACTCTTCGTGCGCGCGGCCTGCGCAAACAGGCGTGAGAGTGCCAGGCGCCCGATCACCATCAGAGCCGCGATCGCCGCCGCCCCCCACGCCAGCGTGCGCGCGATGCCGGCGAAGCCTTCGGACGAATGCGGCGCCAGCGCGCCGAGCAGGAAGATGATCGGCACCAGCGCGATATCCTCGAACAGCAGCATCGACAGCGCCGCGCGGCCGACCGGCGAATTCGAATCGCTGATCTTGAGCACCAGCGCGGTCGAGCTCATCGCCAGCGCGAGGCCGAGCGCGATGCCGCCGGTGAGAGACTGGCCGGCGAGCAGCAGCCCTGCCGCGAGCACCGCGCCGCAGACCAGCAGTTCGAGCGAACCGAGCCCGAACACCATCCGCCGCATCGCCCACAGCCGCGCGAACGACAGTTCCAGCCCGATCGAGAACAGCAGCAATACGATGCCGAACTCGGCGAACGGCTCGAGCCCGTGCGGGTCGCTGATCGTGCCGTAATAGAGCCACGGGTGCGCGGCGACCTGTCGGCCCAGACCGTAGGGTCCGACCAGCAGGCCGATCAGGATGAAACCGATCACCGGGGTGATGCGGAACCGCGCGAACACCGGGATGACGAGCCCGGCGGCGCCGAGGATCACCAAAGCATCGGACAGAAAGGGGGTTATCTCGAGCGTTCCGGACATGGCGGGAGAGTGGCCGTGCCGGCGGCGATTGTCACGCGGCGTGGCGCGCGGCGGTGGCCGGCATGCGGATCGGTAGACAGGTGTGCATCGATTGTCGGACGCGCACGGCTCTGCGGCGTTGCGCGTGCCTGTGGATGTGCATAGAAATGACGCGATGAGCGATGCAAAACGCGCACAGCGCCAGACCGCCCTACGTCAGACCGGGCGCCCCGAAGTCTCGGCGACACTCTCAAGCATTCGCAACGCCGCGCGCAAGACCTTCTACGAAAAGGGCTTCTTCGCTTCCTCGGTCGAGGAGATCGCCGAGCGTGCCGGGGTCAGCCGGGCGACGGTCTATCTATACTTCCGCAGCAAGGACGAGATGCTGTTCGCGCTGATGCGGCAGGACCTCGAATTCCAGCTAGGGCTGTTCGAGGAATTGACCGCGATGCGTCGGCCGACCCGCGCCTCGCTGCGGCGCTGGTTGGTCGCGTTCCGGGGCGCGCTCGACACGCGCCGCGCCTCGCTCAACCTGTTCTGGGCCGGCGCGAGCATCGATCCCGATTACATGACCTCGGTCGAGACTCACCGCGACAACATCGTCGCGGTCCTCGGCCGCCGTTTCGCCGGGTTCGACCTCGACGCACTGCCGCGCAGCGAGCGCGATCTGCAGCGCGCGAAATGCTACCTGATGATCTTCCTGATCGAGGGCGTCGCGATCCACTTCTTCGCGGACCAGCACCTGCCGAGCCTGACGCTGGGCACCGATCTGGTCGCGGGAACCCTGCTGCATTTCATCACGCACGGCGAGATCGTGACGGGCTGAAGGGGCGGGTGAGAAATGCGGGCCCTCTCCTGTCAAAGAAGAGGGCCCGAGATCACATCGCGAGGCTGAGCGAGACCCGGGCCGACACGTCGGCCTTGCCCGCCAGCTGCTCGGCGCGGGTCGAGAACTGCCAGGTGTAGTCCATGCCGCCGAACAGCATCCGCGCCTCACCCAGCCAGCCGCCCTGAAGCGAATCGGGGGTGATCGTGAACGGATCGCCGCCTGAGAACGACGCGGTCGTCGATCCCACGTTGCCGGTGATCTGGTTGCGGCGGCCACCTTCGAACTGCAGCGTCAACGGACGCTCGTCGCGCGTGACTTCGCCCATGCTCCAGCCCGCGGTCACGGTCGTGGTGGCGGCCAGCGAGTCGCTGGTGCGCCCGTCGACGTTCAGCACGATCGGCGCGCTGCCGGTCTCGTCGTAGCTGTTTTCCTTCAGGCGGACGTAGTCGACGACGACCATCGGCTTGAGGTTGAGATTGGTGGTGAGGTCGAACTGGTACGATGCACCGATGCTGCCGTTGACCGCCCAGCCGGCCCAGTGGCCGGCGGCGGTGTAGGTCAGCGCGGCGAGATCGACTTCGCCGGTGAACGTGCGGTTCGAATTGAAGCTCACCCGGCTCGCACCGATCTTGGCGAAAGCATAGAACGGGCCCTTGCTGAGCCGCCAGAACGCGCCGACTTCGTAATCGGTGGCGCTGATGCCCTCGGTGCTGCCGTCGTGAAGCTTGCCGCTGATCCACGCGAGCGAGAGGCCGACGCGGCTATCGCCGACCTTCTTTTCGAGACCGGCCGAGAGCCCGTAACCATCGAGCGTGTAAGCCGACGTGCCGGTCGCGTGCTTGCTGCCGCGGAAGTAGACCGGCTCGATCCACGCGCCGACGCCGCTGATGTCGTAGATCGAGGAGTTGTCGGTCAGGTGGCGCGTGACCAGACGGTCGGCGCGCGACACGAAGTCGAACGTCGCGCCGGCATGATCGGGCAGCAGCGCATCGAACTGGCCCTGCAGCGTCGGCCCGTCGGCGACCTGCAGCAGGCTGCTGGCAAGCGTCGAGTTGACCAGCGCGTTGGCGTAGATCGCGTCGTAAGCCGAAGCTTCGGAGCTGGTCAGCCCGAGATCGGTCGCGCTCTTGCGGGTGATGTCCAGGTACAGGCTGTTGGCCTGCTCGGTGACCGTACCCTTGAACAGCACGGGCAGGACGGTGGTCGAGGAATCGAACGTCGGGTTGCCGCTCAATGTCACGGCGGTGAGGATCTTGAAGTTCCCCACGGCGTTGGTCAGGCTCGAGATCGAAGCTGCCACCTTGGATCCGGTGCCGAACGTCGCGGTCTGCGCGTTGATCAGTGAACTCGTACCGGCGGTACCGTCGATATATGCGGTGAGAGTGCCACCCGACCCGATGTTGAGGTTGCGCACCGCGATCGTCTGGGCTGCCGCGGCGCCGAAGCTGCCTCCGTTGACGTTGACATCGAGCTTCGAGCCGCCGGTCACGGCCGTCGCCAGGAACTGCGCGGTATCGCCGATCGTGACCGTCAGCGGATCGTCGCTGGCATTGACCGCGCCGGTGAACTGCGCGGTCTTGGACAGCGTTACCGTGCCGGTGCCCGGGCCGAAGGTGAGATCGCCGGTCCACTTCGCATCGTTCGACAGCGTCAGCGTATCGTTGCCGCCGCCGAAGATGCCGTTGCCGGTGACCGTGCCGCTGGCGATGTTGATCGTGTCGTTGCCGGTGCCGGTGACGATGTCGCCGACCGTCGAGACATACACTTTCGCGCCGGCCAGTGTGTACCCGGTGGCCGCCTGTTCCTGGATCTGCTCCTGCGTTTCGAACGCGTTGAGCGACTGCGTATAGGTGACGCCGCTGGTGTTCGCCGAGAGATCGACCGCGCGGTTGATGGCGCCCGTGGTTGCCGAGATCGTACCGTTGTTGGTCACCGAGGTCAGCGAGCCTGAAAGGTCGCGAACGGCGTAAGTCGCCGAGCCGGGTTTCCCGACGATCGTCAGCGTGGCGCTCACAGTGCCGCTGTTGATGAGCGAGGGTACGGTCGAGCCGGCGTTGATCAGTATGCCGGTTGCGGTGGTGACGCCGGCGGCGGTGACCGAGCCCGTAATGCCGATGCCTCCGGGCATGCTGACTTTGCCGCCCCGACCGCCGATCACGACTGCCGCGATATCAGCGTCAGACGCGGTTGCCGCGATACCTCCGTCGATGACCAGCGAGTACTTGTTGCCGTTGATCGAAGGTGCAAGCGCCGCGATCGTTATATCGGTGGCCCCACCGATCTGCAGACCGGGGTTATTGCCGACGGAGGTGATGCTGCCCGCAGTGGTGGTGGTGGTGTTGCTCGACGAGCATGAGGCAACGCTGTTGACCGTGGTGGCAGAGCAAGGTGAGAAGATCAGGATGCCGCCGGCGACGTTGCCGTCAACTTCGACCGCAGCCTTGCCCGCGTCGAGATTCGTCGCGGAGATGGATTGGCTCGCGCCCGAGTCGGCGGTGTAGCTCGAAGCCTGGGTGACGGTGCCCTGGACCGTGAAGGTGCCGCCGATATCACCGCCGGCGATCACGCCCTGCGTGCCCGCACCTGCCACGGTTATCGTGCCGCCGATCGTCAGATTGCCTGACACCGCGGCGGTCTGCACGCCGACACCGTAATCACCGACCACTGAAATAGTGCCGGTGTTAATGATGTTGCCCGTATATGCGCCAAGAACGCCAATTCCGTAGGCTTTACCGGGATCGATACTGCTTATCCCGACGCCCTTGACGCTGATCGATCCGGCTGTGGTGATCGTACCCGTCCCCGAGCCGTTCACCAGAATGCCGTAGCGGCCAGTCGTATTCGCGATCGGCCCGCTGGCGGTGGTCGTCCCGCTATAGTTGGGGACCGTGTAGGCCTCCAGCACCGAGATCGAGCCGTTGATCGTCAGGTTGCTGGTCAGCCCGGAGTTCACCAGGATGCCGCCCGAATTGCTCGAATTGCTCACCACGATCGCGCCAAGCGAGGTGGTACCGTTGACGTTCGTGGTCACGTTGTTGTTCGAGTCGACGGTGATCGCCGGCTGCCCCGACACCGTGATCGTCCCCCCGTTATCGACCGTGATGTCCCCCGCGGTCGAGGTCTTCAGCGGCGTTGTGGTCGCTGTGTTGACCGTCGTCGCGGCCATCGCCGTGGTGGAGAAGAGCGCCAGCAAAAGCGGGCTCAGTTTGGTTACATGACGCAGCGAGGGCATGAAGGTTATCGATTCCCGAAAAAAGACCGGCTCCGGGGGCAATAGAGCCCCGGAGCCGGTTATGGAAGGGAGAGAAAGAGCCTGCCTGGGGGACAAGCCGGAAGCCCTTTTCTCACCGTGCTTAACGGCGCCGGTAGCGGCGATCCTTCGCCCTTCGCTGTAACAATTTGTCGCGTGGTCAATGACGTAAATTTGAAGTTCAGCGTTCCGGCCCGATCCCGGTGCGGCCACGCGAGGCCAGCTGCGGGGATCCGACAAGCGGTGAAGACGAACGACGACACAGCGTTGATGGCCGCGGTCGCGACCGGAGACAGCGCGGCCTTCGCGGTGCTCGTCCAGCGCCATTCCGCGGCGGTGTACCGGATCGGCTGCCGCATGCTCGGCAATCACCACGATGCCGAGGAAGTCGTGCAGGAGTGCTTCTCGCGGCTGTGGCAGCAGGCCCCGCGCTTCGTCGAGCGCGGCGCCGGGGTGGTCGGCTGGCTCTATCGCACCGCGATGAACCTGTGCTTCGATCGCAAGCGCCGGCTGCGGCTGGTGACGAGCGACGTCGACATGCCCGACCCCGTCGACGATGCGCCGCTGCCCGACGAGAATTTCGCCGCGCGCGAGGCGCACCGCGAGGTGGCGCAGGCACTGGCCGACTTGCCCGAGCGGTACCGCGCCGCGCTGGTGCTGTGCTATTACGAGGAGCTGACCAACGCGCTGGCCGCGCAAGTGCTCGATCTCAACGTCAAGGCGCTCGAATCGCTGCTGCTGCGCGCACGGCGCCAGATGCGCGCGCTGCTCGAGGCGCGCCAGCTCGTCCCCGCTGACCTGCTTGCATCGTGCCACCCGTGCGCGGCATGAGACGCGAGATGATGCAACCGACGCACGAGCGCGCGCTCGACCGCAGCCTGTCGCGGCTGGCCGATCCGGTCATCCCGCCGGCACTGGTCGCGCGGATGATCGTCGAGATTCCGCAGATGGCGCAATTGCAGCCCGAAGGCCGAGCGCTCGTCCTCGATCCGCGCCGGTCACCCGAGTCGGTGATCGCGGGGCTGGCGGATAACGCCGTCGGCGACGGATTCGGTCGCCGGGTCGGCTGGGCAAGCCTCGTCGCGGGCCTTGCCGCGTGCTTCATTGCGGTCCTTTTCCTGCCGCGGTCCGAAGTCGAACATAGCGCGGCACCATCCGCGCAAGTGCCGCGCGACCGTGCCGCGCCATCCCGGTCGGCGCCCGAGATCGCGCTTGCGCCCGATATCCCGAAAGCGCCTGAAGACTCGCCTCCACGGAGCAAGTCGCGGGCGGGCGGCCGCCATCTCGCGAAACCGGCGGCGTCATCTCCCGTGGACCTCGCCGCTCCGGCGCCGCAATTTGCCGCCGCGCAGGCGCAGCCCGCAGCGCCGATCGAGATCAGCGCGCCCAACGATCGGATCGCGATCGCGCCGGTCGCCGGTCCACCCGCGCCGCGCGGAGGCGATGACGAGATCGGTGCCGACGACGGCACCGCGATTCCCGCGCCCTCGGCAATGGGCCCGCGCGCTCCGACCGGCATGGGCTTCGGCAGCATGGGCACGGAGGGCGGTGAGGGGCAGAGTTACCCGCGCGGGCGCCGCTAAGCGAACGCCGCCGCAATTGCCTCGATCTCGGCGATGTGCCGTGCCCTGGCCTCCTCGGACAGAAACGATCCCGCGAACGAATTGCGCGCAAGCGTGACGATCTCGTCGGCCGATAGCTCCAGCGCATCGGCGACGGCGCGATAGTTCGCACCGACGTAGCCGCCGAAATAGGCGGGATCGTCGGAGTTGATCGTGGCGCGAATGCCCAGGTCAAGCATGCGCTTGACCGGGCTCAGCGCGAGTCCGGGGATCACGCAAAGCTTGAGGTTGGACAGCGGGCAGACCGTCAGCGTGATCGCCTCGCTTACGATCCGCGCCACCAGCGCCGGATCCTCCAGTGCTCGGTTGCCGTGATCGATCCGGTCGACCCCGAGCACGTCGAGCGCCTCGGTGACATAAGGCGGGGGCCCCTCCTCGCCCGCATGCGCGACGAGCTTGAGCCCAAGGCCGCGCGCGGCGGCGAAGACGCGCGCGAATTTGGCGGGCGGGTGGCCCAGCTCGGACGAATCGAGGCCGACGCCCGCGATTCGGCCGAGCCATGGCCCGGCCTCGTTCAGCGTCGCCAGCGCGGACTCCTCGTCGAGATGGCGCAGGAAGCACAGGATCAGTCCCGAGGTGATCCCGAGCCGCGCCTCGCCCTCGGCCAGCGCGTCGAGGATGCCATCGGCCGCTGTGCCAAAAGCGACGCCGCGCTCGGTGTGCCCCTGGGGATCGAAGAAGATCTCGACGTGGCGGACGTTGTCGGCCTTCGCGCGGGTCAGGTAAGCCAGGGTCAGGTCGAAGAAGTCCTGCCGTGTCAGCAGCACCCCCATCCCCTGATAATAGATGTCGAGGAAATCCTGCAGGTTGGTGAAGCTGTAGGCTGCGCGCACCGCCTCGACGCTGGCGAACGGGATCGCCACGCCATTGCGCCGGGCGAGTGCGAACAGCATTTCGGGCTCCAGCGAACCCTCGATGTGCAGATGCAATTCGGCCTTGGGCAGCGCGTCGATCAGCGCATGGCGCCAGTTGGGGGAGGGATCGGGCACGGCGGCTCCTTGGTTGGCAGGGTATGCTGCAGCGAGGCGCGGCCGCGCACAATCTCGAACTGCGGATGGTCAGATCGGACGCGGCTCGCCGACCTCATAAAGCCGCAAGTTGCGTTCACCGATGCCCAGGCCCGCCCAGGACGCCCGCCACTCCGCCAGGTGCGGCGCGGCGAAATGGCGGTCGAGCGCGGCCTGGTCAGACCACAGTTCGTGCACGTGGATCAGGCCGGGTTCGAGCACATCCTCGGCATAGCCGTATTCGATGTAGCCGTCCTCGGCGCGACTGGCCTCGGCCATGCGCCGCATCACCGGGCGCGCGGCGTCGAGATTTTGCGCGGGGAGGCGGATCGTTCCGAGGATGAGCAACATGGCGGCGGCTTAGGCGCGCGTCCCGTCCGAGGAAAGGCTTACCCCCGCCAGCCCTTACCCCCGCCAGTCCTTCCACTCGTGCGTCGTCCATTCCGCCACCCTGCGCGCCGCCACGGCGAGGCCTTTCGCTCCGATGTGCTCGCGGTCGCGCGTGATCGCGGGAACGTCGCCGCGCGAGGCGTGGATCGCGGCGATGTCGCGCGCCATCTGCGTGACCAGGCGGCGCCCGATCTGCTTGCGCAGCTCCTCGAAGCGCAATTTGCGGCTGTCCGGCGCGAGGCGGCGCAGCACGAACTTGTCGGTATAGGACAGGCTCGGCTCGGGGGCTCGGAAGCGGCCATGCGCGAGCGCCTGCGCAAGGCCGTCTTCACGGCCAGCCACGAAGCAGCTCGGCATCGCGCCTTTGGCTTCCCATGCGAGCTGGCCGCCGCGCCAGCATCCACTCGCGACATAGCGCGGGCGACCGAGGCTGCCGATGCCGGCGCGCCGCGCGGTGAAGCGCAGCGGCTCGGCCCCGGCGCTCACCGTGCGCAGCGGATCGGCGAGCGCGACCGGCGGGCCGTCTTCCGGGGCGTCGGACAGCGCCTTCCAGAACTTGCGCCGCTCGCGCGCAGAGGCCGAGAACGCGCGGCGCAGCCAGATGTGATCGCCTTCGAGCACCAGCGGCTCGGGCGCGGCGAGGCCCTGGTCGTAGCCTTCGAGCGCGGCTTGCGCGATCTCGCCGAGCTTCATGTCGTCATGGACGAGCGCAAGGCTTGCCGCGAGCCGCACCAGGTCGAACGGCCAGGGCAGGCGCGCCGCCTCGTCGAAGTCGTTGACCCCCCACACCAGCCGAGCCCGCGCATCGCGCCACAAGCCGAAATTGCCCGCATGCGCGTCGCCGACGCTGCCGACGACGGCACATCCCGCGAAGTCCGGACACAGCTCAGTCGCCGCCTCGGCCCAGCGGAAGCAGGACCCGCGCAGGAACGCGAAGGCGCTGCCCTGCATCCGCTTGCGCTTGTGAAGGAGATCCTTCGCCACAAGCGCGGGGCCGAACCGCTCGTGCAGCGTCGCCTCGTAGGCGGCGTTTGCGGCGTCGAACGTCGGCAGGCCGGTCATCGCGATCAGGTCACGACCCGGCCGCCGTTGACCCCGATCGTCTGCCCGGTGACGTAGCTCGACGCTTCCGAAGCCAGCCAGGCACAGGCATTGGCGATGTCTTCGGGCTCGCCCAGCCGGCGAACCGGGACGGTCTGGAGCAGCACTTCGGTCGGGATCTGGAAGCGGTCGCGGTTGGCTTCGGACATGATCGTGTTCATCACCGATCCGGGCGGGATGTTGTTGACCGTGATCCCCAGCGGGCCGAACTCCTGCGCCATCGAGCGGGTCATCGTCACCACCGCGCCCTTCGACGAGGAATAGGTGATCATGTTGATCGCGCCGGTCTGCGCGCTCGATGAGGATATGTTGATGATCCGGCCCCAGTGCGCGGCCTTCATGTCGGGGAACACCGCCTGCGCCAGGATCATCGGCCCGCGCACGTTGATCGCGTAGACGAAGTCCCACAGCTCGTCGGTGATCTCCTCGAACGGGGTGAAATCGGTCACGCCCGCGTTGTTGACCAGGATCGTGACCGGCCCGAGCGCATCGCGCAGCTTCTCAACCGCGGCGAAAGCCTGATCACGCTTGGACACGTCGGCGCCCAGCGCGATCGCGCTGCCGCCCGCGGCCTTGATCGCCGCGACGGTGTCGGCGCAGCGTGCCTCGTCGAGATCGAGCACGCCGACCGCGGCGCCGTCCTGTGCCAGCCGCTTGGCGCAGGCCGCGCCGATCCCTGCCGCCGCGCCCGATACCAGTGCCACTTTGTACGCCATGCGATCCGCTCCCCGGGAAAGTGATTGTTGCGAGCGAGCCTTAGCGCGATTCGGGGACGCGGGAAGCGGGGAATCCTCGTCTACGCCGGGTCCCATACCAGCGGCAGGTTGCGGATCGAGAGCAGGCCCGGGAACACCGTGGTATCCGCGCCGGGCTTGACCCGGAATTCGGGAATCCGCTTGAACCACTCGTCGAGCAGGATGCGCAGCTCGCGCCGGGCGAGCGGCGCGCCGAGGCAGAGGTGAACGCCGGCGATGAAAGTGAAGTGCCGGTTGGGCTTGCGCGCCGGATCGAACGTGCGCGGGTCCTTGAACACCGTGGGATCGAAATTGCCCGCCGGATTGAGGCACGAGAACGTGTCGCCCGTCTTGATCTGGACGCCGTGCCACTCGAAGTCCTTCTTCGCGTGGCGCGCCGAACTCAGGATCGGCTGGGTGCGCAGGAATTCCTCAACCGCGGTGTTGATCAGCTCGGGATTGGCGCGGATCCTGTGCTGGATCTTGGGTTCGAGCGCCATGCGGCGGAACATCTGGCTGATCGTTGCGGCGACCGTGTCGAGCCCGCCCAGCCACAGGAACCAGATCGTGCCGATCTTCTCGTCGTCGGTCATCGGACGGCCCTCGACCGATCCGTTGGCGATCCACGAGGCGAGATGCGCATCGGGCTCCCGCTGCTTTTCGGCGAGGATCCCGCGCAAGTACTTGACCACGCCCGAAAGCGCCGCCTGCATCGTCTCGAGGCTGCCCGAGTGGAGGATGTTCCATTCCCAGTCGAGGAACTGCTCGAACATCGGTGCCGGGAAGCCCATCAGGCTCATGAAGATCCGCACCGGATAGACCCGGCCGAAGTCCCACGCC
>CAJCHR010000457.1 GCA_903970225.1 Actinobacteria bacterium 21-64-8
CCCGCCTCGAGCTCGCCGCCCCAGATCCGCGCGTTGCCGGTGTTGTAGATGTACTGCGCAAGGCCCGAATCGGCCGAGGCGACGTTGATCTCGCGCTGCACGCCGCGCACGCCGCTGCGGTACCCGGCGAGGTTCAGCGTCGCGCGCTTGTCCTTGCTCGCGAGCTTCAGGCCCACCTCATACTGGTCGACCCGCTCGGGCCCGAACGCGGCGGTGCCCTGCGCGGCGGCGATCTCCTCGAACGCGGCGGGCTGCGTCACCCGCAGGTTGTAGCCGCCCGAGCGCTGCCCGCGCGTCCAGCTCGCATACGCCAGCGCGCCCTCGCCGAGCTTGTAGCTGAGCCCGAACTTGGGCGAGAAGCTGCTCCAGTGATCCGCGTCGGTAAGCCCGTTGTCCTCGCCCGGCACGAAGGGGTTGGTGCCCGAGACTGGGCAGGTGCCCTGAACCACCGAGCACTCCGGGCGCGGGCGCACGAACGTCAGTCCCACCGACTTCTTCTCGTACGACCAGCGCAGGCCGGCGGTCAGCGTCAGCGCGTCGGCCAGGTGCAGGTCGCCCTCGCCGAACAGGCCGTAGACGTGATGGTCCTCGGTGCCGCCGCCGTAATACGTGGTCGGGAAGAACGCGCCCGCGCGGTTCTCCTCGTAGGCGATGGTCTGGTGGAACAGGTACCCGCCGGTGGTCAGGTCGAGCGGGCCGAGCTTGCCCGACCAGCGCAGTTCGTTCGACCACTGCTCCTGATCCAGCGCGGTCAGCGAGTTGAACAGCGGCTGGGGCGTCGAGTCGATGTCGTTCGAGGTCTGATGATCGTAATGGCGCCAGCCGGCGATGTCGGTCAGCGTGCCCGGGCCGACCTGCCAGTCGGCGCGGATCGTGGCGAAGCGGCTCTTGCCGTGGATATACCCGGGATTGTCGACCGAGAGATCGAACGAATCGCGCGAGAACAACCCGTGGCCCTGCGTGGTCGCGCCGTCGCCGGACATCGTCAGGTATTCGCCTTTGGCGGTGATCGTCAGCCGGTCGGTGACCAGCGCCTTGAGCCCCGCGCGCAGCACCGTGGTCTCGGACTTGCCGAAGTTCGCGCCGTTGTAGAGGTTCTGGAAATACCCGCCGTCGCTGTCGTGATAGACGCCGAGCCGGATCGCGACTGTGTCCGACACGATCGGTCCTGACACCACCAGCTGCCCGGTGCCGCGCAAGGTGCCCCGGCCGCCATCGACCGGGCCCTCGCCCGAAAGGCGTACATGGCCCTCCCAGTCGAACGTCGGATCGGCGGTGTTGATCAGCACCGCGCCGCCGGTGGTGTTGCGGCCGAACAGCACGCCCTGCGGCCCGCGCACGACCTCGACCGAACCCGTATCGAACTGGTCGAGCACCAGGCCGGCGTTGGCCGCGATGTACACGCCGTCGACCACCGTGCCGACCGCGGCGTCGATCGAGGGGATCGAGCTGTTGATGCCCAGCCCGCGGATCGAGAAGTTGGCGACGCCGCGGAAGGTGCCGACCGAATCGAGCGAGACGCCGGGGACGCTGTAACTCAGCGATTGCATGTCCTGAAACTGACGCCCTTCGAGCGCCTTGCCGCTGAACACGGTGACCGCCAGGGGCGCCGTCGTGATATCCTCGCCGCCGGCTTTCTTGGTAGCGGTGACGACGATCGTGGAATCGGTTCCGTTCGAAGCCGCATCGTCCGCCCAAACCGCCGTGTTCGCGCACATCATTCCGCCGGCCAAGACCGTAGCCATCAATCCCCGCAACGCCTGCACTCCCCTTGAGATCGGGAATTTAATCGCGCGATTAAATTCGGATCGGGAGCGCCCTTAGGCGATTCGTTCGCGAATGCAACATGAGCATTCCTCAACGCACTGGGGTCGCTTACAGACAGCTGGCGGCCGGATCGAAGGCGCGTCAGAACGCGCGGGCAGCCCTGCAAAAGGTTGCTTCGATGAGGCGAGCGGGTCCCGGACTCCGCCGGGAACCGCGAAATGCTCAGTCCGCGGTTTCGCCCGAGTGACGCTGCAGCTCGTTGCCGCTCAGCGTCACCACATGAAGCAGATTCGTGGCGCCCGGCGTGCCGAAGGGGACCCCGGCAAGTGCCACCAGCCGCGACCCCTTGGTCCCGAAGCCCTGGCGAAGCGCCATGCGTTTGCCCTTGGCGATCATTTCCTCGAAGCTGCCGATGTCTTTGGTCGTAATCGAATGCGCGCCCCACAGCAGGGCGAGCCGCCGCGCCGTTCGAAGGCTCGGTGTCAGCACCAGCAGCGGCACGCTCGGCCTCTCGCGCGCGACGCGCCGCGCGGTCGAACCCGATGCGGTGAAGCAGATGATCGCCTCGATCGGCACCGTCTCCGCGATGGCCGCGCAGGCGCTCGCCAGCGCATCGGACGTCGTGCCATCGGGCGGGGTCTGCATCAGGCTGACGTGCGCGCGGTAGTTGATGTCGCGCTCCACCTTCTGTGCGATGCGGTCCATGATCGACACCGCCTCGATCGGCCAGTCACCCGCCGCTGTCTCGGCGGAAAGCATCACCCCATCGGCGCCGTCGTACACCGCGTTGGCGACATCGGACACTTCGGCGCGGGTCGGGGTGGGCGCGGTGATCATCGATTCGAGCATCTGCGTCGCGACGATGACCGGCTTGCCGTGCCAGCGCGCGCGCTCGACGATGTGCTTCTGAAGCGGCGGCACGTCCTCGGGATCGAGCTCGACGCCGAGATCACCGCGCGCGACCATGATGCCGTCCGACAGCTCGATGATCTCGTCGATCCGCTCGACCGCAGCGGGCTTCTCGATCTTGGCCATCAGCGCGCCGTAGCCGCCCATCAGCCGCCGCGCTTCGGCGACATCCTCGGGCCGCTGGACGAACGAGAGCGCGATCCAGTCAGCGCCTAGTTCCACCCCGAACGCCAGATCGCGCCGGTCCTTTTCGGTCAGCGCCGGAATCGGGATCACCGCATCTGGCACGTTGACGCCCTTGCGATCGGAGATGAAGCCGCCGACTTCGGCGCTGCACAGGATCTCGTCCGCGCTCGCGCGGATCACGCGCAGGCGGATCTTGCCGTCATCGACCAGCAGTCGCTGGCCCTTGTGGAGGATGCTGAACAATTCCGGATGCGGCAGCTGGACGCGTTCGGCATTGCCAGGCTCCGGATTGCGATCGAGCGTGAAGTGCCGGCCGTGCGGGATCAGCACGCGGCCTTCGGCGAACTTGCCGACCCGCAGCTTGGGGCCCTGCAGATCGCACAGAATGCCAATCGGACGGCCCAGCCGCTCCTCGGCGGCGCGGATGCGCGCGATGGTTTCCGCGTGCTGCGCCTGCTCGCCGTGGCTCATGTTGACGCGGAACGCGTCGGCGCCGGCGATGAGCAGCTTCTCGATCATCTCGTCGCTGCTGCTGGCAGGGCCGAGCGTCGCGAGGATCTTCACCTTGCGGCTGCGCTTTTGAAGCATGGCCAAGCGTTCCGAATCCCTTTTTGCTGAGCCTCGCCTATGGCAAGGACGCGCGCGAAACCCAAGTGAATTGGCCGAAGTACCTTTGCGGGAGACTGAACCGATGTCGTGCGACTCCGTCCTGAACGAACCCGATCCGATCGACGATCTCGATGATGCCGCCGCGGCGGCCGCATTCCGTCGCCTCGTACGGCATCTGCGGCACCGCGACGACGCGCAGAACATCGACCTGATGGGCCTGGCCGGCTTCTGCCGCAACTGCCTCGCCGACTGGATCCGCGACGCGGGCTATACCGGCGACAAGGAAGCCGCGCGCACGCTGATCCACGGCATGCCGAGCGCCGAGTGGAAGGTGAATCACCAGACCGCGGCGACGCCCGAGCAGCTCGCCCGGATGGAGGAGAGCATGAAGCGCAACGAAAGGGTCGATTGAATGCTCGCGCCGCTTGACACTGCGAGAGATCGCAGGAGCCGGCTGCGCATCCTGATCGCGCTTCCGGCACTCGCCGCGACGACGGCACTGGCCGCGCCGGCGTCGATGCAGGCGATGCGGTCGTTGCGGGGGCACGAGCGTATCGTGCTCGCCTCCTCCCCTGACCCTGCCGATCCGAACATCGCGGCTCAGCGGCGCATCCTGAGTGATTGGAGCCAAGGCGCGGCTGACCGCGATGTCCGGTTGGTCGCGGTGGCGGGCCCGCGCGTCGAAGGCGCAAGCGATCCCGCCGCCTCGCTGCGCAAGCGCTACGGGCTAACGCAGGGCAAGTTCGAGGCGCTGCTGATCGGCAAGGACGGTCACGTCGCGCTGCGGTCCGCGCAGCCCCTCGACGCCGAGACGCTGCAGCGCGCGATCGATGCCATGCCGATGCGCCGGAACGGCGGTCGCTGAGATCCGGCGCGAACTGTCCACAGCTCGCGCCTTCCGCTGGCCCCCCGGCCTCGCTATCAGCCGCCGACCGATTCACCTTACCGGAAGCGCGAGAATCCCATGGCCGAAACCACCGACGACCGCCTGCGCCTGCTGATCGAGCGAGTCGAACGCCTCGAAGAAGAGAAGAAAGGCATCGCCGACGATATCCGCGACACTTATGCAGAGGCGAAGGCGGTGGGGTATGACAGCAAGATCATGCGCCAGATCGTGCGCCTGCGTAAGATGAAGCCCGACGATCGCCGCGAGATGGAAATGGTGCTCGACACCTACAAGGCGGCGCTGGGCATCGGCTGATGCGAGCGGCGGCGTGACCCTTTCGCTCCGCCCCGCCGACGCATCGCGCGATGCCGCTCGGTGCGCGCAAATCTATCGGCCTTTCGTCACCGACAGTTGGATCAGCTTCGAACTCGATCCGCCTTCGGACGGCGAGATGGCGCAGCGGATCGCAGGCTATGCGGCGAGCCATGCCTGGCTGATCGCCGAGCGGGACGGCGTAGTGGTCGGCTATGCTTACGGTTCGCCGCACCGCGCGCGGGCGGCTTATGCCTCGTCCTGCGATGTCGCGGTCTACGTCGATCCCGCGGCGGCGCGCGGCGGCGTCGGCCGGGCGCTTTACGGTGCGCTGCTGCCGCTGCTGGGCAAGAGCTGTCACGCGGCCTTCGCCGGGATCGCACTGCCCAATGAGGCGAGCATCGGGCTTCACGAGGCGTGCGGATTCACGCCCGTCGGCGTCTACCGCGAGGTCGGCTGGAAGATGGGCGGCTGGCGAGACGTCGGCTGGTGGCAGAAGGTGCTCTGAAGCGGCCCGCCCCGACCCGGTTGCCCTAACCCTCGCGCCGGGTGTAAGGGCGCGCATCGTTCAGCAACCAGACCGTAAAGACCATGGCAGGCCATTCCAAATTCAAGAACATCATGCACCGCAAGGGCGCGCAGGACAAGAAGCGCGCGGCGCAGTTCTCCAAGCTCAGCCGCGAGATCACCGTCGCGGCCAAGATGGGCATGCCCGATCCGGACATGAACCCGCGCCTGCGCGCCGCGGTGCTCGCTGCCCGCGCGCAATCGGTGCCCAAGGACAACATCCAGCGCGCGATCGACAAGGCGAGCAAGGGTGACGCCGAGAACTACGAGGAAGTGCGCTACGAGGGCTATGGCCCCGCCGGAGTCGCGATCATCGTCGAGGCGCTGACCGACAACCGCAACCGGACCGCCACCAACGTGCGCACCGCGTTCGCCAAGAACGGCGGCAACCTCGGCGCATCGGGCGCGGTCAGCCACGGGTTCGAGCGGCTCGGCCTGATCGAATATCCGGCCAAGGCCGGCGACGAGGAGAAAGTCCTCGAAGCCGCGATCGAGGCCGGCGCCGACGATGTCGAGAGCGATATGGGCGATGGCGACGAGAACCCGGGCGGCCACTCGATCTGGACCAGCGTCGAGACCCTGCACCCGGTCGCGCGCGAACTCGAAAAGGTTCTGGGCGAGGCCGAAGGCGTGAAGCTCGCCTGGCGGCCCAGCCTCACCACCGAAGTGGGTGAGGACGAGGCAGCCACGCTGCTCAAGCTGATCGACACGCTCGAGGAAGACGACGACGTGCAGACCGTCTGGGGGAATTACGAAATTCCCGACAGCGTGATGGAGAAGCTGGGTTGAGCCTGTGGATCGTGGCCGGCCTTGCCGCGGCGATCTACTGCCTGGCGCGGGGCATCGTGGATCTGCGCCAGGGCGCGGTCGCGTGGGGCGTGCTCGGCATCGCTAGCGCCGTGGTGATCCTCTCCACGCCCAGTCCGATGCACATCCTCTCGATCCGATTGCCGGCGGGACTGTCGAGAGCCCTTCCCTGATCATCATCGGCCTCGACCCTGGCCTTGGCTGCACCGGCTGGGGCGTGGTCGCCAAATCGGGAAGCCGGCTCAGCCATATCGCCAACGGCCAGGTGAAGACCGATCCGAAGGCGTCGCTCGCCGAACGGCTGGTCACGCTCGACCGCGAACTGACCGACGTGATCCTCGCGCATCAGCCGGACACCGGCGCGGTCGAGGAGGTGTTCGTGAATTCCAACCCGCAGTCGACGCTCAAGCTCGGCCAGGCGCGCGGCGTCTGCCTGCTCGCGCTGGCCCGCGCCGGGATGCCGGTTCACGAATACGCGACGCGGCTGGTCAAGAAGGCGCTGGTCGGCACCGGCGCTGCCGAGAAGGCGCAAGTGCAGGCGATGCTCAAGGTGCTGCTGCCCGGCGTCAAGCTCGCGGGCGCCGATGCCGCCGACGCGCTCGCCGTAGCGATCTGCCACGCGCATATGGGGCGCTGAGCGGAAACCGACCGGTCCTTGCGGTCAACCGGCCTCTTCCGGAGTTCTCTGGCTGCACGGTCGCAGGACGGCCGGGATCGATGCGGCAGGACAGGACCGATAGCGCAATGACCGACGACGAATGGATGGCCGAAGCGGTCGCGCTCGCGATCCGCGAAAAGGGCAGCGACCCTGCGAATACGCCGATCGGCGCGCTGCTGGTCAAGGACGGCAAGCTCGTCGCCGCCAGCGTCAACCACACCGCCGAGCACTGCGACGCCACCGCGCACGCCGAGATCGAGACGTTTCGCGCCGCCGGCAAAGCCATGGGCGAGATGCGCGTGGAGGGCTCGACGCTCTATTCTACGCTCCAGCCTTGCGGGATGTGCACGATGGCTTCGATCTGGGTCGGAGTGAGCCGCATCGTCTACGGCGCGGGCCGCGACGACGTCCACAAGATGTACTTCGAGGACCGCAATCTCGACACGATCGACTTCGTGCGCGACGCTTACAAGGACGACCTGACCCTGGAGGGCGGCGTGCTCACGGCGGAATGTGCCAAGCTCTATTATGGCCCCGACGACGATGTGCCTGAGGACAAGCAGGCCAATCAATAGGCCGCGATGTTCCCAAAAGGTTCCGCCTCCGGTAAGCAGCGCAGATGATCGCCAAGCTAACCGGCATCCTCGATGATTTCGGCGCCGACTGGGCGGTGATCGACGTCGCCGGCGTGGGCTACCTCGTGCATTGCTCGGCCAGGACGCTGGTGACGCTGGGTGTGCGCGGCGACCGGGCGACGGTGTTCACCGACCTCCAGGTCAGCGAGAACGACTTGCGCCTGATCGGCTTCGCGAGCGCCGCCGAGCGCGAGTGGTTCCGCCTGCTGACCGGTGTGCAGGGCGTGGGCAGCAAGGTGGCGCTGGCGATCCTCTCGGCGCTGACGATCGAGGAACTGCAGCGCGCCTGCGCAGGCGGCGACGCGGCGATGGTCGCGCGCGCGCAAGGCGTGGGGCCGAAGCTGGCGGCACGGATCGTCAACGAGCTGAAGGACAAGGCGGGCACACTGCCATCAGGTCCCGGCGCCGCCGCGATCGCCGCGCCGCCGGGCTCGGCCAGCGCGGATGCGGTTTCGGCGCTGCAGAACCTCGGATTCAAGCCGCAGGTGGCGAGCGCGGCGGTGGCGCATGCGGTGGACGAACTGGGCGACGGCGCGGGACTGAACGAACTGGTGCGGGTGGCGCTCAGGAGGGCGGCGGGGTGACGGCGAGGATGGGCACTGGCTCGGTTTCGATCGAGTTTGAAGGTGAATTAAGCGAGGAAGGCAGCAAGGAGGTCTTGCCGCCGCGCTCCTTGGAACACCAGCCGAAAGGGCATATACAAACGCCATGGGCGAAATGAGCTTCGACTTCCCCCCCGAGCTTAGGCGCTGGATCGAGGTCCGGCTGGCCGAAGGTCGCTACGCCGATGCGGCGGATTATGTGCGCGATCTCGTGCGCCGCGATCAGGATCAGGCGTCGGAGTGGGAGGAGGACACTGCGCGGGTCCGGCAGTTGATCGAGGAAGGGGAGGCGTCGGGATTGTCCGACGACGACCCGTTCGAACTGATCGACCGGCTGATCGCGCGAAACCGATCCGAGGCATGACCGGCTTCAGGCTGACGAAAGCCGCTGCCCGCGATATCGAGGAACTGGAAAGATACAGCCTCGTGGAATTCGGCGCGGGCGTGACGGTCGATTATCTGAGCGGCTTGCAAGATACATTCGCTCGGCTGCGTGACTATTCCGGCTTGGGAGTCGCGCGTGATGATCTGTGGCCTGCAACGCGCTCCCTGCGTTACCGCAGCCACCGCATCTACTATCGTTCGGCGCCTGACGGAATCGTCATCCAGCGCGTGCTGCATTTCGCGCGAATGGTCCGCCGCGGAATGATCGATGACCGATAACCCCCTCCTCGCCACAACCCGCCAGCCCGAGGACGTCGACGCCGCGCTTCGGCCCAAGACGCTCGCCGACTTTGTCGGGCAGGCCGGCGCCAAGGACAATTTGCGCATCTTCATCGAATCCGCGCGCGGCCGGCGCGAGGCGATGGATCATGTGTTGTTTTATGGGCCCCCGGGGCTCGGCAAGACCACGCTCGCGCAGATCGTCGCGCGCGAGCTTGGCGTGGGCTTTCGCGCGACCTCGGGCCCGGTGATCGCCAAGACCGGCGATCTCGCGGCGCTGCTGACCAATCTCGAGGACGGCGACGTGCTGTTCATCGACGAGATCCACCGGCTCAATCCGGTGGTCGAGGAAGTGCTTTACCCGGCGATGGAGGACCGCGCGCTCGATCTGATCATCGGCGAGGGACCCTCGGCTCGCTCGGTGCGGATCGATCTGCCGCCGTTCACGCTGATCGGCGCGACCACGCGCCAGGGCCTGCTGACCACGCCGCTGCGCGACCGCTTCGGCATTCCGGTGCGGCTCAACTTCTACACGGTCGCCGAACTCGAACAGGTCGTCACGCGCGGCGCGGGACTGCTGGGCCTGGGCATGGAGCCCGAAGGCGCACGCGAGATCGCGCGGCGCGCGCGCGGGACGCCGCGCGTGGCCGGGCGGCTGATGCGCCGGGTGCGTGACTTCGCGCATGTCGCGGGCGCCGAGACGGTGACGCGCGCGTTCGCCGACGATGCGCTGACCCGGCTCGAAGTCGACGCGCTCGGGCTCGACGCGCAGGACCGGCGCTACCTCCACATGATCGCGGATATCTACAAGGGCGGCCCGGTCGGGGT
>CAJCHR010000458.1 GCA_903970225.1 Actinobacteria bacterium 21-64-8
AGCTCATCGGCTGGTCGGCACGCAACGTCGTGCTCGTGGTCGTGGCGGCGCTCTTCGCCGTCGCCGGCGGCCTCTACGCGCTCAGGCACCTGCCGCTCGACGCGATCCCCGACCTCTCCGACACGCAGGTCATCGTCTACACCGACTATCCCGGGCAGGCGCCGCAGGTCGTCGAGGACCAGGTCACCTATCCCCTGACGACCGCGATGCTGACGGTGCCGAAGTCGAAGGTCGTGCGCGGCTTCTCCTTCTTCGGCGTGTCCTTCGTCTACGTGATCTTCGAGGACGGCACCGACATCTACTGGGCGCGCAGCCGCGTGCTCGAGTACCTCGCCGCGGCGGGCAAGCGCCTGCCTGCCGGCGTCACGCCGACGCTGGGTCCCGACGCCACCGGTGTCGGCTGGGCCTACCAGTACGCGATCACGAGCGACAGCCGGAACCTCGCCGAGACGCGCTCGATGCAGGATTGGAACCTCAAATTCGGGCTGGCGAAGGCCGAAGGCGTATCCGAGGTCGCCAGCGTCGGCGGCTTCGTCAAGCAGTACAACATCGTCGTCGACCCGCAGCGCATGCGCGACTTGGGCATCTCGCTCGACAGGATCCGCGAGGTCGTGCGCGGCAGCAACACCGACGTCGGCGGGCGCACGGTGGAGATGTCCGGCTTCGAGTTCATCGTCCGCGGCCGCGGCTATCTCCGCGGCGTCCAGGATCTCGGCAAGATCGTGGTGAAGTCCGACAAGGGCACGCCGGTGCTGCTCAAGGACGTCGCGCGCATCGAACTCGGGCCCGACGAGCGCCGCGGCCTCGCCGACCTGGACGGCAAGGGCGAGGTGGCGGGGGCCATCACGCTCCAGCGCTTCGGATCCAACGCGCTCGACGTCATCGACGCCGTCAAGGCCCGCCTTGCCGAACTCGTCGGCAGCCTTCCTGAAGGCACGAGGATCGTGCCGGTCTACGACCGGTCGCGGTTGATCCTGTCGGCGATCGGGACGCTCGAGCACACGCTCTTCGAGGAGAGCGCGATCGTCGCGATCGTGTGCATCGTCTTCCTGCTGCACGTGCGCAGTGCGCTCGTCGCTATCCTGATGCTGCCGGTCGGCATCCTGATGGCGCTCGGCGCGATGCGTCTGATGGGGCTGGGCGCCAACATCATGAGCCTGGGCGGCATCGCCATCGCCATCGGCGCGATGATCGACGGCGCCGTGGTCATGATCGAGAATGCGCACAAGCATCTCGAACGCGCCGCGCCGGCTTCGAACCGGCGCGAGGTCCTCGTCGGCGCCGCGAAGGAGGTCGGGCCGGCCCTGTTCTTCAGCCTGCTGGTGATCACGGTGTCGTTCACGCCGATCTTCACCCTGGAGTCGCAGGAGGGGCGGCTCTTCGGGCCGCTGGCCTTCACCAAGACCTTCTCGATGGCGGCGGCGGCGATCCTGTCGATCACGCTGGTGCCGGTGCTGATGGTCTTCTTCATCCGCGGCCGCATCGTCGCCGAGCATAGGAATCCGGTGAACCGCGCCCTCATCTGGCTCTACCGCCCGATCATCCGCGTCGTGCTGCGCCACAAGCCCGCGACGCTGCTGCTCGCCGCGACGATCCTGGCGGCGAGCGTGATCCCGGCGCGGCAACTCGGCTCCGAGTTCATGCCGAACCTCGACGAAGGCACGCTGCTCTACATGCCGACGACGTTGCCGGGCATCTCGCTGACCAAGGCGGGAGAGCTGCTGCAGACGCAGGACCGCATCATCAAGACCTTCCCGGAGGTGGCCTCGGTCTACGGCAAGGCGGGGCGCGCCGACACCGCGACCGACCCGGCCCCTACGGAGATGTTCGAGACGATCGTCAACCTGAAGCCCAAGGACGAATGGCCGGCGGGCACGACGATCGAGAGCCTGCAGGCCGAGATGGACAAGGCGCTGCAGTTCCCGGGCGTCTCGAACGCCTGGACCATGCCGATCAAGGCGCGCACCGACATGCTCGCCACCGGCATCCGCACCCCGGTCGGCATCAAGGTGCTGGGCCAGGACCTCGCGCAGATGGAGGATGCCGCGCGCCGCATCGAGGCGGTGGTGCGCAAGGTGCCCGGCACCACCAGCGCCTACGCCGAGCGCGTGCTCGGCGGCTACTACCTCGAGATCTTGCCCGACCGCGACGCCCTCGCGCGCTACGGCCTGACGATCGGCGACCTGCAGGGCACGATCGGCATGGCGCTGGGCGGCGAGGCGGTCACCACCACCGTCGAAGGCCGCGAGCGCTACACGGTCAACGTCCGCTACCCGCGCGGGCTGCGCGGCGATCCGACGTCGATCGCCCGCGACGTGCTCGTGACGATGCCGGCGGGCGGCACCGTCCCGCTCGGCGAGGTCGCCAAGGTGCAGCTCGGGCGCGGGCCGACCTCGATCCGCACCGAGAATGGCCGGCTGGCGATCTACATCTACGTCGACATCCACGGCCGCGACCTCGGCGGCTATGTCGCCGAGGCCCGCAAGGCCGTCGCCGACGGCGTCAAGCTGCCGCCGGGGACGGTGGTCCAGTGGAGCGGCCAGTTCGAGTATCTCGAACGCGCCACGGAGAAGCTGAAGGTGGTGGTGCCGCTCACGCTCCTCATCATCTTCCTGCTGCTCTACCTCAACTTCGGGCGCATCACGGAGACGCTGATCGTCATGCTGTCGCTGCCGTTCTCGCTCGTCGGCGGTCTCTGGTTTCTCTGGTGGATGGGCTTCAACACCTCGGTCGCGGTGGCCGTGGGCTTCATCGCGCTCGCCGGCGTCGCGGCCGAGACCGGCGTGGTGATGCTGATCTACCTCGACCAGGCGCTCGCCGAGGTGCGGGACGC
>CAJCHR010000459.1 GCA_903970225.1 Actinobacteria bacterium 21-64-8
AGCTCGTCGTTGCGGAACACCGCGGCGTGAGCAGACATGGCGCGCTGCATGTCGAGCCGGATCTGCGCGGTCGGCGAACCGCCGTTCGCGTTGCGGAAGTGGTCGAGCCGGCTCAGCGCGAGGTCGGCCGAATCCTTGGGCAGTTCCTCGTGCGCGGTGCCCGGGGTGATCAGCTCCTTGAGCCGGTGGCCGGTGGCGCGGCCGAACACGACCAGATCGATCAGCGAGTTCGAGCCCAGGCGGTTGGCGCCGTGAACCGAAACGCAGGCCGCCTCGCCCACCGCGAACAGGCCGGGGACGATCGTCTCGGGATCGCCGTCGGCGCCGATCGTGACGACTTCGCCGGTCCACTTCGTGGGGATGCCGCCCATGTTGTAATGCACGGTCGGGACCACCGGCAGCGGCTGGCGCGTCAGGTCGACGCCCGCGAAGATCTTGCCGCTCTCGGTGATGCCGGGCAGCCGCTCGGCGAGCACTTCGGGGGCGATGTGATCGAGGTGGAGGTAGATGTGGTCCTTGTTCGGACCCACGCCGCGGCCTTCGCGAATCTCCAGCGCCATCGAGCGGCTGACGACATCGCGCGAGGCGAGGTCCTTCGCGCTCGGCGCATAGCGCTCCATGAAGCGCTCGCCCTCGGAGTTGGTCAGGTACCCGCCCTCGCCGCGAGCGCCCTCGGTGATCAGCACGCCCGCGCCGTAGATCCCGGTCGGGTGGAACTGGACGAATTCCATGTCCTGCAGCGGCAGACCCGCGCGCAGCACCATGCCTCCGCCGTCACCCGTGCAAGTGTGCGCCGAGGTGGCGGTGAAGTACGAGCGGCCGTAGCCGCCGGTCGCGAGCACCACGGCCTTGGCGCGGAAGCGGTGGATCGTGCCGTCGTCCATGCACAGCGCGATCACGCCGCGGCAGACCGGCACGCCGTCCGGACCGGGCTCCATGATCAGGTCGATCGCGAAGTATTCGATGAAGAAGTCGGCCGCGTACTTGAGGCTCTGCTGGTAGAGCGCGTGGAGCATCGCGTGGCCGGTGCGGTCGGCCGCGGCGCACGTGCGCTGGACCGGAGGACCCTCGCCCATGTTCTGCATGTGGCCGCCAAACGGGCGCTGGTAGATCGTGCCGTCCTGGTTGCGGCTGAACGGCACGCCGGCGTGCTCGAGCTCGTAGACCGCGGCAGGCGCCTCGCGCACCATGTACTCGATCGCGTCCTGGTCGCCCAGCCAGTCCGACCCCTTGACGGTGTCGTACATATGCCAGGTCCAGTGATCGGGCGTGTTGTTCTTGAGGCTCGCGGCGATGCCGCCTTGCGCGGCGACGGTGTGCGAGCGGGTCGGGAAGACCTTGGTGATGCACGCGGTCTTGAGGCCCGCTTCGGCCGAGCCCATCGTCGCGCGCAGGCCCGAGCCGCCCGCGCCGACGACGACGGTGTCATAGGTATGGTCGATGATCTTGTAGGCAGGCTGAGTGGCCATCTTAGGCGGCTCCGAGCGCAAGGCGAATGAGGCAGAACAGGCCGAACGCGCCCGCGGCGAACGTGCCGAGATTGAGCGCGACGATCGAGGCGAACTTGGTGCCGTTCTCGTGGACATAGTCCTCGATCACCACCTGCAGGCCGAGCCGGGCGTGCCAGACGTTGGCGATGATGAACAGCGCCATTGCGGTCGCGGGCACAGGCCGGGCGATCCACTCGTGAATGCTGACGTAGTCGAAGCTCGGCAGCAGCAGCAGCGAAGCGCCCAGCCACACGGTCAGCACGAGGCTGCCGATCGCCGTGTAGCGGATGACCAGCCAGTGATGCGCGCCGCTATGCGCCGAGCCGAGGCCGCGAACGCGCCCGATTTCGGTTCCGTTACCCATGTCTAAGTCCTCGGATCAGCGATGCAGGAGAAAGAACGCGGCCCAGAAAACCACGGTGAGCACCACACCGCCGACGGTGGTGATGGTGGCCCATAAGTTGTTCTTCTGAAGCTCGTATCCCGCGCCGATATCGAGCACGAAGTGGCGCAGCCCGGTCAGCGTGTGCGCGATCACGGACCAGCTCACGCCGACCAGCACGATCCAGCCGATCGGCGAAGTGATCGCCCAGGCAAACGTCGCATAAGCCGCAGGCCCACTCGCCAAAGCCCCGAGCCACCACAGCAACACGAAGATGCCCACTGTACCACCCACGCCGGTGACCCGATTGAGGATCGACGAGAGCATGCCCGGCCCCCAGCGCCAGATCTGAAGATGCGGCGATGTCGGCCTGCTGCGCGTTGACGACCCGGCTTGTGCCATGCGTTGCGTGTTCCTTGATCACGTGGGAGCACTTGGAAAGCCCCCAAAAAGCTGCCCTCCCCTTAGCCAAATCACCGCCCCGTGCAAGCGCGTGATGTGCAAGGATTGCAACGCGGCGCGCAAGTGAGGACCGTTCTCCCCTCTCGCTTGCGGGAGGGGTCGGAGGAGGGCATGTGGCGAGACGAACGAGCCCTTCCCCAACCCCTCCCGCAAGCGAGAGGGGAAATGACGAGCGCATGATGACCAGCTGGAAGATCACTGTCGCCGGCCCGCGCCCGCAGATCGAGGCCGCGCTGCTCGCGCACGAGGACGTTCCCGACTGGGACCATGGCATCGTCATCGCTGGCAGCGAAATCGCCGAGGACCAGCCGGACGACTGGCTGCTCGAAGCCTGGCTGCCACGTAAGCCCTCGCGCGCGGACAAGGCCGCGATCACCGCGCTGTTCGCGCCCGCCCCGCCGGAACTCATCATCGAACAGCTGCCGGAGACCGACTGGCTGGTATTGAGCCAGCAGGGCCTGGAGCCGGTTCGGGCAGGTGCGTTTTTCGTACACACTCCCGATCATCCGGCGCCCGAAGAACCCGGCGTGCGCCGGTTCGTGATCCCCGCGAGCCAGGCATTCGGCACCGGTCAACACGCGACCACTGCTGGCTGCCTGACGATGCTGACGGCTATGAAGCAGCGCGGGGTAACCGTGCGCAACTTCGTCGACGTCGGCACCGGCACCGGCCTGCTCGCCTTTGCCGCACTCCACCTTTGGCCCCGCGCGATCGCCACCGCGAGCGACATCGACCGCGTTTGCGCGCGGGTGATCGAGGAGAACGCGGCTGCGAATGCGATCCCGGCCGGCGCCGGCCCAGGTGAACTCACGAGCGTGATCGCGCCGGGGCTGGATCACCCGCTGCTCGCCGCGCGGGGCCCTTACGATCTCGTGATCGCAAACATCCTTGCCGGCCCGCTGGTCGAACTCGCGCCCGATTTCGCGCGCGCGCTGGTGCCGGGGGGGCAGTTGTTGCTTGCCGGGCTGCTGACCACACAGGAGGATGCCGTGCGCGCCGCCTGCCGCCGTGTGGGGCTCAGGCTTGCGGCGCGGCTGGTCAATGGGGACTGGTCGATCCTGTGGCTGCGGCGGCGGCGCGACGCGCGAGCGTGACGCGCGTCATCACCCCGCCGCGGCGACGATCTCGGCCCAGGCCGCCTCGTCTATCACCGGGATCTCCAGCTTCTCAGCCTGCTTGAGCTTGGATCCCGCACCAGGTCCGGCGACCACCAGATCGGTCTTGGCTGAAACCGAACCCGCGGCACGCGCGCCAAGGCGCTCGGCCTGAGCCTTCGCCTCATCGCGGCTCATGGTTTCGAGCTTGCCGGTGAACACCACGGTCTTGCCGGCAACTTCGCTCGCTCTGGTTTCGACGAGGTATGGCGGAGGCGAGACTTCGGAGAGGATGTCATCCCAGACAGCGCGGTTGTGCTCCTCGTGGAAAAAGTCTGCGAGCGAGTGGCCGACCGCGATGCCGATGCCATCGGTTTGCACCGCAAAGACCGTCTTCACCGCTGCCAACATGCGGGCGTTGAACGGGCTTTCCTTTTCAGTCTCCCCGCGTGGCTCGGCTTCAAGATAACGCGCGAACTCGAGTGCTTTTTCGGGAAGAAGGTCGATCCGGCCGATACCCTTCATCAAATCGCGCGCGGTCACCGCGCCGACATGCCGTATTCCCAACCCGAACAGCAGCCGCGCCGCATCGGGCGCGCGCTTGGCCTCGATCGCTGCCAACAGGTTATCCACAGACTTGTCCTGCCATCCCTCACGCCCGACGATCTCGCTGCGGCGTTTGCGCAGGCGGAAGATGTCGGCCGGGCTCTCCAGCCAGCCGAGCGCGAAGAACTCGGCGATTGTCTTGTCGCCAAGTCCCTCGATATCGAGCGCACCGCGGCTGACGAAATGTCGCAAGCGCTCGGTTCGCTGTGCCGGGCAGATCAATCCGCCGGTGCAGCGCACATCGACCTCGCCTTCCTCAGCAACGGCTTCGCTATGGCATTCGGGGCAGTGATCGGGGAATGAGTACGGCGCGCGCTCGGTCTCGCGCGTGAGGTTGGCGACGACCTGGGGGATCACGTCGCCCGCCCGCTGGAGCACGATGCGGTCGCCGATACGCAACCCCAGCCGCGCGATCTCGTCGCGGTTATGCAGCGTGACATTGGTGACGGTAACGCCGCCGACCAGCACCGGCTTGAGCCGTCCGACCGGCGTCAGCTTGCCCGTGCGGCCAACCTGGATGTCGATTGCCTCGACCGTGGTCTCGGCGCGCTCGGCCGGGAACTTGTGCGCGAGGCCCCAGCGCGGCGCCTTGGCGACGAAGCCGAGCCGCCTTTGCCATTCCAGACTGTCCACCTTGTAGACGACCCCGTCGATCTCATAGTCGAGCGCGGCCCGTCCATCGCGAATGGCGCGATATGCAGCGAGCATTTCATCAAGCGTGCGGCACAGCTTCAGTTGCGGCGAGGCAGCAAAACCCCAGCCCGCGATGACCTGCATCACTTCATGCTGGCTCGCGCCTGGAAGCGCGCTGGCGGCGCCCCAGCCATGCGCGAAGAAAGCGAGCGGACGCGAAGCCGTGACGCGTGCGTCCTTCTGGCGGAGCGAGCCGGCAGCCGCATTGCGCGGGTTGGCGAACTGGCGAACCTTGCTGGCGTCGAAGTCCTCGCCTTTGGCTTCGGACGCGGCCCGCGCGTCCGCCATCAGTGTCTCGTTGAGCGTGCGGAATGCGGTCTTTTCCATGTAGACCTCGCCGCGCACCTCGAAGATCGCGGGCGCATCGCCGCCCAGCGTCTGCGGAATGCCGCGCACATGCGCGACGTTGGGTGTGACATCTTCACCCACCAGTCCATCACCGCGCGTGGCCGCGCGAACCAGCCGTCCGTGTTCATAACGCAGCGAGCAGGACAGACCGTCAATCTTGTCCTCTGCCGTGAACGCCACCTCGGCGTCTTCCGCGAGCGCCAGATACCGCCGCACCCGCATGGCGAACTCGGCGACCTCCTCGTCCGCGAACGCGTTGTCGAGGCTCATCATCCGAACCTCGTGCGGCACTTTCGATAGCGGCGAGGCCGAGACCTCGTGACCCACCTGCTGAGAGGGGCTGTCCGCCCTGATCAGCTGCGGAAACGCCGCTTCCAGTTCCGCATTGCGGCGCACGAGCGCATCGTACTCGGCATCGGCAAGCTCGGGCGCATCCTCGACATGGTACAGCTTGTTCGCGCGGTTGATCGCCTTCGCGAGCCGCATCAGCTCGTTGGCAGCTTCGGCTTCGGAGATATCCACGATCAGGGGAGCGGGATCGTTTCGATGCGCGGGCCCGCGCTCGCGACGAGTTCGCGAAGCTTGGCGGACGCCGCATCCACGCCCGGCATCGACAGGCATGCCTGATACGCGGCCTCGTCTTCCCAGATCTCGGTGACCCAGATCGAGTCAGGATCGTTACGATCGAGCGCGATCAGGTAGGCAAGCTTGCCGGGAACGTCGCGCGATCCGCCCTGCAGGCAGGCCACGAGTTCATCCCGGCGGCCCGATACGGCGCTGAGCTGGCCGATGAGGCCGAATTGGCCCCGCGACCATGGATACGATTGTTCCGTCATCAAACCCCCTCCAGCAGGCGGTCCGCCTGCGCCCGCGCTTCGGCGGTTATTTCCGCGCCCGAAAGCATGCGCGC
>CAJCHR010000460.1 GCA_903970225.1 Actinobacteria bacterium 21-64-8
CGATGCCGCGTGAAGCAGCATCGCCGAAGCCGCAAATACCCCAGCCCGCATCCGACTTACGCCTCTTCGGCCAGCTTCTTGCCCTTTTCGATCGCCTCGTCGATGCCGCCGACCATGTAGAAGGCGTTCTCGGGCAGGTAATCGTACTCGCCGTCGACCACCGCCTTGAACGACTTCACGGTGTCCTCGATCTGCACGAACTTGCCGGGGATGCCGGTAAAGACCTCCGCGACGTGGAACGGCTGCGACAGGAACTTCTGAATCTTGCGCGCGCGGGCGACGGTGAGCTTATCCTCTTCGGACAGCTCGTCCATGCCCAGGATCGCGATGATGTCCTGCAGCGACTTGTACTTCTGAAGCGTCTCCTGGACGCGGCGCGAGGTGTCGTAGTGCTCCTGGCCGACCACCGCGGGCGTCAACACGCGCGAGGTGGAGTCGAGCGGATCGACCGCCGGGTAGATGCCGAGCTCTGAGATCGCACGGTTCAGCGTCGTCGTCGCGTCCAAGTGGGCGAACGAGGCGGCCGGCGCCGGATCGGTCAAATCGTCCGCGGGGACGTAAATCGCCTGCACCGAGGTGATCGAGCCCTTGGTGGTCGAGGTGATCCGCTCCTGCAGCTGGCCCATGTCGGTCGCCAGCGTCGGCTGATAACCCACCGCCGAAGGAATACGGCCGAGCAGCGCCGACACTTCCGAACCCGCCTGGGTGAAGCGGAAGATGTTGTCGACGAAGAACAGCACGTCCTGGCCTTCCTCGTCGCGGAAGTATTCGGCCATCGTCAGGCCCGAAAGCGCGACGCGGGCGCGGGCGCCCGGGGGCTCGTTCATCTGGCCGAACACGAGCGCGACCTTGGAGCCTTCCGGCGTCGGGTTGCCATCGGCATCCTTCGCGATGACCTTCGCGTCAAGGAACTCGTGGTAGAGATCGTTGCCCTCGCGAGTGCGCTCACCCACGCCCGCGAACACCGAGACGCCGCCGTGGCCCTTGGCGATGTTGTTGATCAGTTCCTGGATCAGCACGGTCTTGCCCACGCCGGCGCCGCCGAACAGGCCGATCTTGCCGCCGCGCGCATAAGGCGCGATCAGGTCGATCACCTTGATGCCGGTGACCAGGATCGCCGCTTCGGTCGACTGGTCGATGAATTCGGGAGCCTTGGCGTGGATCGGAGCGCGCAGGTCGGTGTTCACCGGGCCCTGTTCGTCGATCGGCTCACCGATCACGTTGAGGATGCGGCCGAGCACTTGCGGGCCGACCGGCACCATGATCTGCGATCCGGTGTTGCGCACCGGCTGGCCGCGGGTCAGACCGTCGGTCGTGTCCATCGCGATCGTGCGCACGGTGTTCTCGCCGAGGTGCTGCGCAACCTCGAGCACCAGGCGGTTGCCGTTGTTGTCGGTCTCGAGCGCCGAGAGGATCGCCGGCAGCTCGCCTTCGAACGACACGTCGACAACGGCGCCGATAACCTGGCTGATCCGTCCGGCAGCGGTCACGTTGGGTTTGATGAGATCGGGGGCGGTAGCCATGTTCGTTTCCTTGCCTACGATGCCTTAGAGCGCTTCCGCGCCGGCGATAATTTCGATGAGTTCAGTCGTGATCGCGGCCTGGCGGCTGCGGTTGTACTGGATCGTCAGCGTGTTGATCAGGTCACCCGCGTTGCGCGTGGCGTTGTCCATCGCGGTCATCGAGGCGCCCTGCTCCGAGGCGTTGTTCTCGAGCAGCGCGCCGAAGATCTGCGTGCGCAAGTAGCGCGGCAGCAACGCGGCGAGGATGTCCTCCTCGTCCGGCTCGTACTCGACGACGGAATCGGACGCCGTGGTGACCCTGGGCGCGGGCACCGGGATGATCTGCTGCTCGGTGGGCGTCTGGGTCAGCGCGTTCTTGAACGTCGAGTAGAACAGGTGCGCGACGTCGAACTTGCCGGCCTCGTAGAGCTTGACCAGCTCATCGGCGATGCGCTCGGCCTCGCCGTAACCGGGTTCGCGCACGTCGGTCGTGTCGAACTGCGCGAGGATCGCATTGGGGTAGTTGCGGCGGATGACCGCGCGTCCCTTCTTGCCGATCAGATAGAACAGCACGGTCTTGCCCGAAGCTTCGAGCTCGCGCGCGGTGACCAGCGCCGCCTTGACGATGTTCGAGTTGAACGCGCCGGCAAGACCCTTGTCCGAGTTCGCGACCACCAGCAGGTGCACGCGGTCGGCGCCCGTGCCGGCGAGCAGCTTGGGCGAATGCTCGCTGACGGTGATCTTGCTCGCCAGTGACGCCATCACTTCGGCGAGACGGCTGGCATAAGGGCGCGCGGCCTCGGCAGCCGCCTGCGCCTTGCGCAGCTTCGCCGCGGCGACCATCTGCTTGGCCTTGGTGATCTTCTGGGTCGACTTGACCGAGTTGATCCGACCTTTGAGTTCCTTGAGCGAAGCCACGCTTATTCCTCGTTTTCGTTATCCCGGGTCGAACCCGGGACGACGGGATATTACGCGAACTGCTTGCCGAACGTATCCAGCGCCGCAACCAGCGCCTTCTTCGTGTCGTCGGTCAGATCGCGCTTGTCGCGGATGTCGGTCAGGATCGCGGTGTTCTCCGAACGGATCCAGCTCAGCATCTCTGCCTCGTACGTCGTGACCTTGTTCACCGGGATCGAATCCAGGAAACCGTTGGTGCCCGCGAAGATCGAGACGGTCTGCTCCTCGAACGGCAGCGGGGAGAACTGCGCCTGCTTCAGCAGCTCGGTCAGGCGCGCGCCGCGGTTGAGCAGCTTCTGCGTCGAGGCATCGAGGTCCGAGCCGAACTGCGCGAACGCGGCCATCTCGCGGTACTGCGCGAGCTCCAGCTTGATCGAGCCCGAAACCTTCTTCATCGCCTTGGTCTGCGCCGAGGATCCGACGCGGCTCACCGAGAGGCCAACGTTGATCGCCGGTCGCACGCCCTGGTAGAACAGGCCGGTTTCGAGGAAGATCTGGCCGTCGGTGATCGAGATCACGTTGGTCGGGATATACGCCGAAACGTCGCCCGCCTGGGTCTCGATGATCGGCAGTGCGGTCAGCGAGCCGCCGCCCAGCGCATCGTTCATCTTCGCGGCGCGCTCGAGCAGGCGGCTGTGCAGATAGAACACGTCGCCCGGATACGCTTCGCGGCCCGGAGGACGACGCAGCAGCAGCGACATCTGGCGGTAGGCCACGGCCTGCTTGGACAGATCGTCATACACGATGACCGCGTGCATCGCGTTGTCGCGGAAGAACTCGCCCATCGTCGCGCCGGTGTAAGGCGCGAGGTACTGCAGCGGCGCGGGCTCCGAAGCGGTCGCGGCCACGACGATCGAATATTCCATCGCGCCGTTCTCTTCGAGCTGGCGGACGATCTGCGCGACGGTCGAGCGCTTCTGGCCGATCGCGACGTAGATGCAGTAGAGCTTCTTGCTCTCGTCATCGCCGGCGTTGGCGGTCTTCTGGTTGATGAAAGTGTCGATCGCGACGGCGGTCTTGCCGGTCTGGCGGTCGCCAATGATCAGCTCGCGCTGGCCGCGGCCGACGGGGACCAGCGCGTCGATGGCTTTCAGGCCGGTCTGCACCGGCTCGTGGACCGACTGGCGCGGGATGATGCCGGGCGCCTTGACCTCGACGCGCTTGCGCACGGCGTCGACGATCGGGCCCTTGCCGTCGATCGGATTGCCCAGCGCATCGACCACGCGGCCGAGCAGGCCGCGGCCGACTGGAACGTCGACGATCGTGCCGGTACGCTTGACGACATCGCCTTCCTTGATCTCGGCATCCGAGCCGAAGATCACGACGCCGACGTTGTCCGCCTCGAGGTTCAGGGCCATGCCCTGAACGCCATTGGAGAACTCGACCATCTCGCCGGCCTGGACGTTGTCCAGACCGTGGATGCGCGCGATGCCGTCACCCACCGAGAGCACCGATCCGACTTCCGAGACCTGCGCCTCGGTGCCGAAATTGGCGATCTGGTCCTTGATGACCTTCGAAATTTCTGCGGCGCGGATATCCATGTCCAACCTTTCGTAAAATCTGTGCTCGGGAAGCCGTGAGGATCCCGGGTCAGCCCTTCATGGCGAGGGCGAGCGTGTTGAGACGGGTGCGGATCGAACTGTCGATCCGCTTCGAGCCGATGGTGACGACGAGGCCGCCGAGCAGCTCGGGATCGACCCGGCTGCGCAGCTTGACGTTGCGGCCCTCACGCGCGGCGAGCTTCTGCTTGAGCGCTTCGATCTGGCCATCGTCGAGCGGATGGGCGCTGGCGACTTCAGCGGTGACTTCCCCGCGCGCGGCGGCGGCGATCGCGTGGAACGCGCTGATCACGTGCGGCAGCGACGCGAGGCGCCGGTTCGCGGCGAGAACGCCGAGGAAATTCTTGGTCAGCGGTGCGACCGAGAGCAGGTCAGCGACGGCAGCGATCGCCCGTCCGGCGGCCTCGCGGCTCACTTCAGGGTTACGAATCAACGAAGCCAGATCGGCGCTTTCGCGCAGCGCCTGGTCGAGATTGTCGAGATCACCTTCCACCGCGGTGACGAAGCCACCTTCGCTAGCAAGATCGAACAGGGCCGAGGCGTAGCGCCCCTGCAGACTGGCCGTTATGCCGCTGGAATTCCCCACGCGTCCCGCTTCCCTTCAATCGTTGGAGCGGGGCCAAAATCCTCGCGAAAAATCGTGAAGTGCCCCGCCGACGGCCGGCGCATAGCGACGATTGTAATAGGATGCAAGGCGGTGGGCGTGGCACTTTGGTGTGCATCGCGGGAACAGTTCCGTGGTGTGGAAAACGCCCGAAAACAGCCTCGTGAACGCAGCTCAGGGATGCGGTTGTGCGACGCCGCCGGTGCAGTGGTAGACGAGCCGCTCATTGGGTGCCGGCAGCATTGCCCGCAGCGCGTTCAGCGCGTCGCCATACCGCCGTGCGCCGTCCTCGTTCGCGCCGCAGGCCGGTGCCGATAGCTTCTTCCGCTCCGCGCGCAGCGCTTCCATGTTGTCGTGATCGAGGAAGTAGTGCTCGAGGCGATACTCGCCCTTGGCCGGATCGAAGCGCGTCGCGGTGACGGTATCGACCGCTTCCGGCACATCCAGCTGGGACCAGCCGTCAGTGCCGAGCGCGAACTGGCTCTTGCCATCGGCACAGCCGCCCGGCGCCCACTGCAGCTGGACGTCAGATATGTCGGACACGGTGACCCGGCTGCTGTCGGGATCGACCGCGCAGACGATCGGTCCCTGAAGCGCGCTCGCGGGAGCGCTGGGCGTGGCACTTGGAGCGCCGGTGGGCGGCGCCAGCAAATCCTTCGCGCGCGAGTCCACCTGGTTGAAGCCGGGGCGCAGGACCATCGCCGCCCCCGCCCCGATCACAAGCAACACGCTCGCGCCGATCAGCAGCTTCACCTGGACCGGGCGGTCTGTATCGCGCAGCAGCCAGGCCCCGACCCCGCAGCCCAGCGCGAGCAGCAGTGCGATCCCGGCCATGCCTAGGTAGTTTTCCCGCTCGCCGGCGATCTCGAACAGCGCCTGGTGCAGCGCCTGCTGCTGCGCGGCCTCGGTGCGTGCGGCCGCATCGCGCTGCGCATCGGCGGCGCGGGCTTGATCGCTGGCATTGTGCTCGGCATCGACGCGGTCGAGATCGGCGATCGACCGGCACGGTGTGCCGATCGTGTGCGGCTGGACTTTGAAGGCGATCAGGAAGCGCAGGATTTCGCGCGTGGAGACCGCAAAATAGAACTCCGAATCGCCTGCGGTCGATTCGGTGCCGAAGCTGTTGGCGCCCAGCACCCGCCCGCATTCGTCGAGCAGCGGGCCGCCACTGTTGCCCGCGCCGAGCGGGGCGGTGTGCAGGATCGTGTCGAATGCCTTCGACGAGCGCCCAGACGAGACATTGCCGCGCGTCTTCACCGGCGTGGTCGGCGAGACGATGTCACCGACATTCAATCCCTGCGCGAGATCGACATTGCCCGGATAGCCCACCGCGACGACGTCCTCGCCGTCGGTCACCGAACCGGTGAAAAGCGTGGCCGGCGCCAGCGAGCCGGCCTCGGTCAGCTTGAGCAGCGCCAGGTCCTTTTCGGGCGCGATCGCGACGATTTTGGCGAAGTAGCCGGATTTGCCCTCCGACGGCACGATTCCGATGCGCACGCGCGGATCCTGCCGTGCGGCCTCGACCACGTGCGCATTGGTCACGATCAGGTCGGGCGCGACCGCGAAGCCCGAGCCGTGGCCCTGGAGCGAGTATTGCCCGGCGTCATCGTTGACCAGCACTACGCGGACCACACTGCGCGCGGTGGCCGCGATATCGCTCGGGTCCGCGCGCCCGCCGATGGGCAAGAACAGCGCCAGCACCGCCAGCAGTCGAAGCAGCAGGAAAAACGGCGTGCGCGTCATTGCTGGGCTCCATACGCGGGGGCTTGGTTTGACCGCAAGCGCCGGGAAGCGGCGATGCGAAACGATCTTTAGGTGGTGCTCATCAGCAACGGAGACATCCATGACTTATCGTATCGAAGGCCTGCCCGAGGCCGAGTTCGAGGCATTGTCCAAATTGAGTGACATCGAACTCGCCGAACGCGGCGCCCGCCGCGTGATCGCGGATGCCGATCGCGGCTATCCCTGCCGCGTGACGCTCGAGGACGCGCGCCTTGGAGACAGCCTGATCCTGTTCTCCTACACGAGCCACGACGTCCGTACGCCTTACCATACGACATACGCGATCTACGTGCGCGAGGGCGCGGATACGCCGCCGCCCTTTATCGATCGCACCCCGCCGGTGTTCGAGGGTCGAACGCTTTCGCTGCGCGGATTTGCGGCGGACGGATACATCGTCGAAGCGCGTCTTGCGCAGCCCGGTGAGGCGGATGCCGCGATCCGCGCGCTGTTTGCCGATCCGGCGATTGCCTATATCCACGCCCACAATGCCGCTTACGGCTGCTTTGCCGCGCGCATCGATCGCCATGAGGAGGACTCGCTGTGATCTCTCCGCAATTGCAGGACGACGAAGCCTGGCAGGCCGTGACCGCCCGAGACCGCGCATTCGACGGCCGGTTCGTGACCGGGGTGCTGACGACCGGGATTTATTGTCGCCCCTCCTGCGCCGCGCGGCATCCTCGCCGCGAAAACGTGCGCTTCTTCTCCGATGGTGCCGCCGCACGAGATGCGGGCCTGCGCGCATGCCTGCGTTGCTCGCCAGACGACGTGTCGCGCGATGAACGCGCGGTGCTCGCTGCGATCGAGGCGATCAAGGCAGCCGGACAGCCCCTCGCGCTGGCGGGACTTGCCGCTGATGCCGGATACAGTCCCGCGCACTTTCAGAAGGTGTTTACCCGCGCGGTCGGCTTATCCCCGGCCGCTTTTGCCCGCGCGCTCAGGATGGCACGCGCTGAGGAGGCGCTGTCCAGTGGCGAGCGGGTGACCGATGCGGTCTATGATGCCGGGTTCTCGGGCCCCTCGCGGTTCTACGAAGCAAGCGACAAGCGACTCGGCATGGCGCCTTCGGCATGGCGTGACGGCGGACGCGGGGTGACGATCCGCTGGGCGGTGGTGCCGACCAGCCTGGGTACGATGCTCGTCGCGGCGACCGACAAGGGCGTCTGCAGACTTTCATTCGAGGAGACGGCCGCGAATCTGGCGGTGCGGTTTCCGAACGCGGAACTGATCGAAGGCGGCGGAGAATTCGCGGCGCTGCTCGAACAGGTGATAGCCGCGGTCGAGCAGCCGGGGGACGCACGCCACATCCCGCTCGACGTTCAGGGCACCGCCTTCCAGCAGGCGGTCTGGCGTGAACTTCAGCGCATCCCGCCCGGCGAAACCCGCAGCTATGCCCAGATCGCCGCCGCAGTCGGCAAGCCCGGCGCAGTGCGTGCGGCCGGCTCGGCCAACGGCGCGAACAACGTCGCGGTGCTGATCCCCTGTCACCGCGTTATCCGATCGGACGGGGCGCTGGGCGGCTATGCATACGGACCCGCGATCAAGCAGGAGTTGCTAAAGCGGGAAAAGCCGTAGGCGCTCAGGTCCCTGCCCTCGAAACATCAGTGCTGCGCCCGCAAGCCGGTACCACCCGACGTTCATGAACAGGTTCGAAGCCGCGAGCATGATCGGGAAAAGAGCGCCGCCGATCAGAATGCCAACGGCGCGGGCAGCTCCTCTACCGTCCAGGGCAGGCCCTGCTCGTTCAGCATCGCCATGAACGGATCGGGATCGAACTGCTCGATGTTGAACACGCCCTCACCCTTCCATGCGCCGCTCATCAGCATCGCCGCGCCGATCATCGCAGGCACGCCGGTGGTGTAGCTCACCGCCTGGTTGCCCGTCTCGGCATAAGCTTCCTCATGGTCGCAGATGTTCTTGATGTAGAATGTCTTTTCCCCCGACCCATCCAGAGCCTCGCCAGTGGCGATATCGCCGATGTTGGTCTTGCCTTTGGTCGTGGGGCCGAGCGAGGCGGGCTCGGGCAGCACGGCCTTGAGGAACTGCAGCGGGATGATCTCGACGCCGTTGTAGAGCACCGGATCGATCCGCGTCATGCCCACGTTCTGGAGCACGGTCAGATGCTGGATATAGGCATCGCCGAACGTCATCCAGAACCGCGCGCGCTCCAGTTCGGGCACGAACCTGGCGAGGCTTTCGAGTTCCTCGTGGTACATCATATACATCGTCTTGGGGCCCACGCCCTCGAAGTCGAAGCTCTGCTTGACGCCCATTGCCGGGGTCTCGACGAACTGGCCGTTTTCTTCCCCTATCTTCTCCCAGTGCCGGGCCGGCGCAGTGACCTCGCGGATATTGATCTCGGGGTTGAAATTGGTCGCGAACGCCTGCCCGTGATCGCCGCCGTTGCAATCGAGGATGTCGAGCAGGCGGATCGTCCTCAGCTTGTGCTTCTTGAGCCACATCGCGAACACGCTGGTGACGCCGGGGTCGAATCCCGAGCCGAGCAGCGCGGTCAGCCCGGCCGCCTTGAAGCGATCTTGATAGTCCCACTGCCAGTGGTATTCGAACTTGGCGACGTCGCGCGGCTCGTAATTCGCAGTGTCGAGGTAGTTCACGCCCGTAGCGAGACACGCGTCCATGATCGCGAGATCCTGATACGGCAGCGCAAGGTTAACGACGAGCTCGGGTCCGATTTCCTCGATCAGCGCCGACGTCGCCGCGACGTTATCCGCATCGATCGCATAGGTCCGCACTTCGATCCCGGTGCGTTCGAGCACCGATGCGGCGATCGCCTCGCATTTGGAGACGGTACGGCTGGCGAGATGGATGTCCGAGAAGATATCGGGGTTCATCGCCATCTTGTGGACCGCGACCGAACTTACCCCGCCCGCGCCGATCACCAGAACCTTGCCCAACACCGCTCTCCTTTGCCTCACACGACGCCGCGCATATAAAGCGCGGCCATGACAGCACAACTCACGGTTTCCGACGGCGTTGCTCGCACGCCCACCGCCGAGGGCGTCGTGCGCGCGGCCGCGAAAATCGCCGCGATCCTGCAGCCGACGCCTTTGCTACCGCTTGAAATCGATGGTGTGACAGTGTGGTGCAAGGCGGAGTGTCTGCAGCCGATCGGCGCCTTCAAGATCCGGGGCGCGTGGCACCGGCTGACCGACCTGTCCGCAGAAGAACGCAGGCGCGGCGTGGTCGGTGTCTCCAGCGGCAATCATGCGCAAGGCGTCGCCTGGGCGGCCAGGCGCCTCGGCATCGAAGCGACAATCGTGATGCCCGGCGATGCGCCCAGGGTGAAACTCGATAACACGCGGGCGCTGGGCGCCAGGGTGGTGCTCTACGACCGCCCCGGCGGCGAAGACCGAGACGCAGTCGCCGCGCGGCTCTGCGCGCAGACAGGCGCGACGCTGGTCCACGCGTTCGCCGATCCGTGGATCATCGAAGGCCAAGGCAGCACCGGCATCGAGTTAACGGCTCAGATGCAAATCCTCGCGGGCGGCGCTCCGCAGCAGATCGTCGTGCCCTGCGGCGGCGGCGGACTGTCAGCAGGTCTCGCGCTCGCCTGCCCGGATGCCGGGATCGTCCCGGTCGAACCCGAAGGCTGGGACGATGTCGGCCGCAGCCTCGCCGCCGGTACGATCCTGCCGGTGTCGGCCGATGCGCCGCCGACGGCCTGCGACGCGCTCCAGACGCCATCGACTCGCCCGATCAACTTCGCGATCCTGAGCGAGCGCTGCCACCGCGCATTGGTCGTCAGCCCCGCCGAAGTGCGCGCTGCCCAGCGCCTCGCATTTGCGAAGCTCAAGCTGGTGCTCGAACCCGGCGGTGCAGCGGCGCTGGCCGCGGTGCTCGCGGGCGATGTTGAACTGAACCTGCGTACGGCGGTGGTGCTGTCGGGCGGGAACACCGATGCAGCGGCGTTCGCGCAGGTCTTGGCAGAGGAAGCCTGAGTCCGTTTCGAGGTTGGAAACCGATCCTGCAAATATCGCGAGCGTCGCGGGCCCCGCCAGGTCCATCGAATACCGGGGGTCAGCCCCGCCATGTGGAAATGCGCCGTCATGTCTTAAGGCTCGCGCAGGCCTTAAAAAGTCGCACGTCGCATAATTGGTCGGCCCAATTGTTGCCAAGTACAGCAGCCGACTGGTCGGTCTATGATGCCACGCAGTTTTTTCAGCATACGGTAGATATTTAATCGTCATGGGATTAAGGGCTGCCATCATCGGCAAAATGCCGGGTCGCAAGCCACACAAGGATAAGTTATGGAAAACGAGACGGTCATCACGCTGACGGCGGACATCGTGTCTGCTCACCTCAGCAACAACAAGGTTGCCCCAGCGGAGCTGCCTCACCTTATCCAGTCGGTATTTGCAGCACTCGTCAATGTCGGCGCGCCCGCACCGATCGTGGAAGAAAAGCGTGAGCCTGCCGTCTCGATCCGCGCATCGGTGAAGTCCGACGCGCTGACCTGCCTCGACTGCGGTGCAAAGTTCAAGATGCTGAAGCGGCATCTGCGCACCGATCACGATCTGACGCCAGCGGACTACCGCGCCCGGTGGAACCTCAATGCCGATTATCCGCTGGTCGCCCCCGATTACGCGGCCAAGCGCCGGGAACTGGCGGTCAAGATCGGCCTTGGCCGCAAGGCTGGCACGGTTGTCGCGAAAGCGGCTTCGGCACGGAAACCCGGTCGCCCGAAGAAGGCCGCTGTTGCTGCCTGATCGGCGGCAATCTCCGGCGGCGCCCTTTCGCCGCAAGATACTTAGCTGGCTCACGCGAACCTACCTGGGCGCGCGCCACCGTTTCATATGAGGATGCCGAATTTGGCCAACGTCTCACTTCGCCCGTTCCTGGTCGCCAAGGCCGAGGACGGCAGTTTTCGCCTGACGGTGCGAACCACGCGGTTCAATTCGCGCGGTTATCCGCTGGTGGATTCGGTCCTGGAGGAGCAGCTTTTCAAGACAGCGGCTGCCGCCAAGGCCTTTGCGCGCGACAATTTCAACGCACAGCCCGGCGAATACGCCACGAAGTAAAAGAGCGCCGGCGCTATTCGCTTCCGGCGCCGGCGGCACCCATGATCGCGGCGAAGCTCTCGGCCGAAAGGCTCGCTCCGCCGACCAGCGCTCCGCCGACTTCGTCGGCGGCGAGCAGTTCCGCCGCGTTCTTCGCGTTGACCGACCCGCCGTAGAGAATGCGCGATTCGGCGCCATCGGCACCGTAGACTTCGAGCAGCTTCGCGCGGATCGCCCGGTGCATCGCGCCGACGTCCGAGACCAGAGGCACGCGCCCGGTGCCGATCGCCCAGACCGGCTCGTACGCAACCGAAAGCT
The DNA here is from genome assembly GCA_903970225.1 of Actinobacteria bacterium 21-64-8. Classification (GTDB taxonomy): domain Bacteria; phylum Pseudomonadota; class Alphaproteobacteria; order Sphingomonadales; family Sphingomonadaceae; genus Novosphingobium. The sequence goes on from CAJCHR010000460.1 coordinate 11,738, forward strand.
TGTACGGCGCGCGCTCGGTGCGCGGCAGCGAACCTTCGAGCTGGGCGGTGACGATTTCCTCCGCCCGGCCCGAATCGCGCTCGGCCTCGGTCTCGCCCACGCACAGGATCACGCCCAGGCCGGCAGCCTGCGCGGCTTCGGCCTTGGCACGGACCAGTTCGTCGGTCTCGCCGTGCATCGCGCGGCGCTCCGAATGGCCGACGATGGTGAAATCGGCGCCCGCATCGAGGATCATCGGACCCGAGATGTCACCGGTGAACGCTCCGCTACCCTCGACATGGCAATCCTGCGCGCCGACGCCGATCTCGGTCACTTCCTCGCGCAGCTGGTGGATCAACGTGAATGGCGGGGCGATGCCCACCTGTACCCCCGGAAACCGCTTCGCCGCGCGATCGATGGCGCGAGCCTCGGTCAGCATGGCGCGGGTGCCGTTCATCTTCCAGTTTCCGACGATGTATGGCGTGATTGACATTGCTACCCTCATTGCCGCCGAATCCCCAATCGGCCGCATCCCGGGCAGCTAGGCCAGCGGCGACGCCGTTGTCAAAACGATAGAGCGACGCGGTGATTGCGGTTCGCGCATCTACACCGAACCCGCGCGACACCATCCCGCTCCCCATTGCGGGTTCGGACAATGGCTTCTAAAGGCCCCGACTGGCGCGCCGGGTCCCCCGGACGTGCGGCTCAGCCACGTTCGACGGACCCATGCTAGAGTTCTTTCGCAAAATCATCGGCTCGCGGTTCGGCGCAATCGGCGGCGTCCTGTTCCTCATCGTCATCGCGCTGGCGTTCACCGGCAGCGGCGTCACCAACATGCTCAAGGGCGGGTCTGGCGGCGATGCCGGCGACGCGGTCGCGGTGGTCGGCGATAGCAAGATCGAGGCGCCCACCGTGCGTCAGGCGGCGAACGCCGCACTTCAGAACATTCGCGAACAGCAACCGTCTATCACGATGCAGGCATTCGTTGCGGGCGGCCAGCTCGAGGTGGTGCTCGACAACCTGATCGATCGCGCAGCGATGCTCGAATGGGGCAAAAGCCACGGGATCGTCACCAGCGACCGGCTGATCGACAGCGAGATCGCCAAGCTCCCCGTTTTCCAGGGCCCCGATGGCCAGTTCAGCCAGACGCTCTATCGGCAGATCATCCAGCAGCGCGGGATCAGCGAAGCGCTGATCCGCAACGACATGGCCGAGACGTCGGCAGCACGCCAGCTCCTGGTACCCGCAAGCTTCGGCGCGACGATGCCGAAGTCGATCGCGCTCCAGTACGCACAGCTCCTGAAGGAAACGCGCGTTGGCACGATCGCGGTGATCCCCGCGCCGCTGTTCGCGCCGGCACAGCCGCCCTCCGACGCGGTGTTGACCGGGTTCTACAACACCAACCGCGCCCGCTTCATCCGGCCGGAGCGTCGCGCGATCCGTTACGCGGTCCTGACCGCAGACGGCATCAAGTCATCAGTGCCGACCGACGCCGAGATCGCGGCGCGCTACAAGGCAGATGCTGCCAGGTACGCCGCGAGCGAACTGCGCACGGCGACCCAGCTGGTGATGCTGAGCGAGAGCGACGCGAAAGCGGCGGCCGCGGAAGCCGCGAAGGGCAAGCCGCTCGCCGCACTGGCGCAGGCGAAGGGCCTTGCGACCGCGAACGTCGGCCCGGTCGAAAAGGCTGCACTTTCGGCGAACACCACGCCGCAGATCGCGGACGCCGTGTTTGCGGCGAATAACGGCGCCATCGTCGGTCCGCTGCGCGGCCCGCTTGGCTGGATGCTGTTCCACGTCGACGCGGTCACGCCCAAGCCTGCGCGAACGCTCGATCAGGCGAAGGCCGAGATCGCGGCGGAGATCACCACCCAAAAGCAGCATGCCGCGCTCGCCTCCACGACGAGCCAGGTGGAGGATGGCTTCGACAAGGGCACGAGCCTGGCCGACGCCGCCAAGTCGCTGGGCCTGACTGTCCAGCAGACGCCGCCGCTGACCGCCGATGGCGGGATCTACGGCCAGCAGGGCAAGACCGCGCCGCCCGAACTCGCCAAAGTGCTCGCCGCCGCGTTCCAGATGGAACAGGAACATCAGCCCCAGCTGGCCGAGATCGATCCCGGCAAGACGTTCGTTCTCTACGAAGTCGCGCAGATCACGCCATCGGCCCCCGCGCCGCTGGCGGAGATCAAACAGGACGTCACGGCGGCTTACGCGCTCGAAAAGGGTAGCGCCGCTTCCGCCGACGCGGCGAAGAAGGTCCTGGCCCAGGTCAAGAAGGGCACCAATCTGACCGCCGCTCTCGCATCGCTGGGACGCCCGCTCCCTCCGGCGCAGGCGGTGTCGATGAACCGCGACCAATTGCTGGCGATGCAGCAGCAATCCAAGCAGCAGGTTCCCGCCCCGCTCGCGCTGCTGTTCAGCATGGCGCAGGGCACCACAAAGCTGCTGGCGGCGCCCGGCAATCGCGGCTGGTTCATCGTTTCGTTGAAGACGATCACCCCCGGGCAGATCGCCGCGAACGATCCGGCAGTCGCGCAGGCCAGCCACGACCTCGGCCAGGTGCTCGGCAACGAATATACCGACGGGCTGCGCAAGGCGATCCGCGCCGAGATCGGGGCCACCCGCAACGCAGCCGCGTTCGGCGCGCTCAAGCGCGAACTCGGCGGCACCGCGACCGCCGGATCGCAATAAACCAGCGATGGCCGCAAGTTCTGTCGAGAATCGCGAGGTCGCGACGGCGGCGCTCGCCGGAGGGAAGCCCGCACTGGTGTGGCGGCGGCTGATCGCCGACACCGAAACGCCGGTGGGCGCGGCGGCCAAGCTGATCGAGCCCGGACGCGGCGACTTCCTGCTCGAGTCGGTCGAGGGCGGAGAAGTGCGCGGGCGCTACAGCCTGCTCGGCCTCGATCCCGATCTGGTGTTCCGTGCGACCGGGCGAGAGGCCGCGATCAACCGCATCTGGCGCCACGACCGCGAAGCATTCGCCCCCTGCCCCGCCGACAGCTTATCGGAACTGCGCGCACTGGTTGCGTCGTGCCGGATCGACGTGCCGCCGGCGCTGCCCTCGGCCCTGGCATGTCTGGTCGGTTATTTCGGCTACGAGACGATCGGCCTGGTCGAGACGCTGCCACGCGCGCCGCAAAGCCCGGTGTCGCTGCCCGACATGCTGTTCGTTCGCCCGACGCTCATCCTGGTGTTCGACCGTCTGGGTGACGAACTGTTCTGTATCGCCCCGCTGTGGCCGAACGGTGCATCGCCTGCGCACGCGATCGATTCTGCCGAAGAGCGCATCGATGCTGCGCTCCACCGCCTTGCCGGACCGCTGCCCGCCGCCGCGCTCGACGCCGCGTTGCCCGAGCCGGACCTGACGCCGACGCTCGCCCCCGGCCGGTACCGCGAGATGGTGCTCTCCGCCAAGGAGTACATCGAGGCGGGCGACATCTTCCAGGTGGTGCTTGCCCAGCGCTTCACCACACCGTTCACGCTGCCGCCGCTGTCGCTGTACCGCGCGCTGCGTCGGGTGAACCCCTCCCCGTTCCTCTATTTCCTCGATCTACCCGGCTTCGCGCTGATCGGCTCCAGCCCCGAGATTCTGGTGCGCGTGCGCGAGGGCGAAGTGACCATCCGTCCGATTGCCGGCACCCGGCCACGCGGAAAGACGCCCGACGAGGACAAGGCCAACGAAGTCAGCCTGCTCGCCGACCCCAAGGAGCGCGCGGAACACCTGATGCTGCTCGATCTTGGCCGTAACGACGTCGGCCGCGTCGCCGCCACTGGCACGGTCAAGGTGACCGAGAGCTACACCGTCGAGCGCTACAGCCACGTCATGCACATCGTCTCGAACGTCGTCGGCAGGCTCGACAGCAAGGCTCACGATGCGATCGACGCGGTGCTCGCGGGCTTCCCGGCCGGCACCGTCAGCGGCGCGCCCAAAGTGCGCGCCTGCGAGATCATCGCCGAACTCGAGCCCGAGACGCGCGGCGCTTATGCGGGCGGCGTCGGCTACTTCGCGCCTGACGGAAACCTCGATTCGTGCATCGTCCTGCGTACCGCGGTGCTCAAGGACGGCGTGATGCACGTTCAGGCCGGCGCCGGCATCGTCGCCGACAGCGATCCCGAATACGAACAGCGCGAGTGCGAGGCCAAGTCGCGCGCCTTGCTCGCGGCGGCGCGTGAGGCGGTGCGAGTGGCCGGCGAGGCCAGCTACGGTCAGTAGCGCCTGGCGGCATTAGGGCCGCGCGCTGATTGCATCGACATTGCAGAGCTTGATCGGCCGCCTTACGGATCGGCATGGCCAAAGCTGATCGTCTCTCTCGCCTCGACGCCAATCGGCTCGTTCTCGAAGCGGAATACACCGACGCGCTGGTCGCTGCGCTCCGAATTGCGGCGTCCGGAAAGTGGGGGCTGTTCGATCACAACAAGGATCGAGCAGCCCGAGCAACGATCGCTCCGGTGATCGAGAACCTCGGTGAAATCGGCGAGGCGATCGACAAGGCAAGAGCGCAACTCGGGATGCCTCAGTTCGAGCTTCAGCAGGAATTCCTCGCTGCGCGCGGGCCGGTGGGCCCGCAAGCCGTCGGCGAACCCAAGCAGGCGCGTGCGTGGCTCGATCGGATCGAGGCTGCACGCGCCGCTTCACCGGTGCCGGAAGCCGGCTGACCAGCATGGGCGGTGATTTCTTCGGGTCCGCGCCGCTCTGGGTCGTGCTGCTCCTCACCCTCGCCGCGCTGTGCGCGGCTGCCGGGATCGGCATGGTGCTCAGCAGCAGGCGCGGCCGACCCGGCGGACGACGCACACGAAGGCTACCTGCTTTCGGCAACGCTGGCCTTGCTGGGCCTGCTCATCGGCTTCACCTTTTCGACGAGCTCGCCCGCTATGACAAACGGCGCGAGACGGTGGTGGTCGAGGCGAACGTGATCGGCACCGCATGGCTGCGTGCAGGGCTGATCGATGGTAGCGGTGACGGCCGTGAAAACACGCATTCTCGCAAGCTGGTTCCGTTTTCCGCGTCGCCCCGCTAAAGGCCCCCGATGATCCTCGTCATCGACAACTACGACAGCTTCACCTGGAACCTCGTCCATTACCTGATGGAGCTTGGTGCCGAAGTCGACGTGGTGCGCAACGATGCGCTCAGCGCCGGTCAGGCGATTTCGAGCGGCGCCAAGGGGTTCCTCATCTCCCCGGGGCCCTGCACGCCCAATGAAGCCGGAATAAGCCTGGATCTCGTTGCCGCGGCGGCCGATGCGGGCAAGCCACTGCTCGGTGTATGCCTCGGCCATCAGGCGATCGGACAGCACTTCGGCGGCAAAGTCGTGCGCGGCGGGCTGATGCATGGCAAGACTTCGCCCGTTACCCACGACGGCAGCGGCGTGTTCGCGGGCGTGCCCTCACCGTTCACCGCGACCCGCTATCACTCGCTGATCGTCGCCGACATTCCCGAGACCCTGGTCGTCAACGCCACGTCCGACGATGGCCACGTGATGGGCTTCCGCCACGCGAGCCTGCCGATTCACGGCGTGCAGTTTCACCCCGAGAGCATCGCCACCGAGCATGGCCACGCGCTGCTCGCCAATTTTCTTGCACAATGCGGGATCAAGACTCGCTTGCCGGCATGAGCTTGCTGCCCGTCCTGGCCGAAAATGAGGCCGAAACCGCGTTCGGCGCGATCCTCGATGGCGCGATGCCGGATGCAGAGATCGCCGAATTCCTGATTGCGCTCTCCGACCGGGGTGAAACCGCAAGCGAGATCGCCGGGGCGGCGCGGGCGATGCGCGCGCGGATGATCCCGGTTATCGCGCCGCCGGGCGCGATCGACGTTTGCGGAACCGGCGGCGACGGGCACCATACTCTCAACGTCTCGACCGCCGTCGCACTTGTGGTCGCGGCAACGGGCGTGCCTGTCGCGAAGCATGGCAACCGCGCTGCCTCATCCAAGGCCGGCGCCGCCGACACACTCGAAGCACTCGGGCTGAATCTCGACCGCGCTGCCGAGACCGCAGAGGCTACGCTGGGCGATCTCGGCATCGGCTTCCTATTTGCCGGACTGCACCACCCGGCGATGGCCCGGATCATGCCGATCCGCAAAGCGATCGGTCGGCGCACGATCTTCAACCTGATGGGGCCGCTCGCCAATCCCGCGGGCGTGAAGCACCAACTCGTCGGCATCGCACGGCCAGCGTACGTATCGATCTACGCAGAAGCGCTCGCCAGCCTCGGTACCGAGCGCGCCATGATCGTCTCCGGCGATGAGGGGCTCGACGAGTTGAGCCTGGCGGGCGGGAATGAACTTGCCGAGGTCGGGCTTCAGGGCATCACCATGCGCCGGATCGTTGCTGCCGACGCAGGCCTCTCCGCCGCGCCCGTCGGGGCGATCCGGGGCGGCGACGCGGCTTACAACGCCGCGGCCCTTCGAGCGCTGCTGCTCGGCGAGCCCGGTGCCTACCGGGATGCGGTGCTGTTCAATGCCGCCGCCGCGCTCATGGTCGCGGACAAGGCCCGGAGCTTGCCCGAAGGTGTCGAAGAGGCGGCGGAGACGATCGACAAGGGCCTCGCCAATACGTTGCTCGATTGCTGGATCGCTTCACTCCAGTAAGGCCCGGCTCGTGCAGAGGCGCGGAGACGCAGGGAACCCGGCACTTGTCGAACACACCCTGCAGTCGCTAGGGCACAGCCGATGTCCGACAAGCTCACCGAAATCTGCGATCGCAAGCGGCTGGAAGTTGCCGAACGCAAGATGCACGCCACGCTCATCGATCTCGACGCGCGTGCTTCCGAGCAGACCGCGCCCAGAGGCTTCCGCGCCGCGCTTGAAAGAAAATCTGCGGAAGGCTTCGCACTGATCGCGGAAATCAAGAAAGCTTCACCATCCAAGGGCTTGATCCGACGCGATTTTCATCCTGACGAGCATGCGCGCGCTTATGCCGATGGCGGCGCGGCGTGCTTGTCCGTGCTCACCGATGCACCGTATTTTCAGGGGCACGAGGATTACCTGATCGCCGCCCGCGGCGCTTGCGATCTGCCGGTGCTGCGCAAGGACTTCATGGTCGATACCTGGCAGGTTGCCGAAGCGCGCGCGATCGGGGCCGACGCGATCCTCATCATCGTCGCCGCGCTGGAAGATGGCCTCATGGCCGAGATCGAAGCCGCCGCGATCGAGCGCGGAATGGATGTTCTGGTTGAAGTGCATAACGCCGCGGAGATAAAACGCGCCGCGAAGCTGTCATCGCGCCTGATCGGTATAAACAACCGTGATCTCAAACGTTTCGTTACCGATCTCAAGGTTACGGAAGAGCTTTCTGCACTCGCCCCGGCCGGCACGCTTCTGGTCAGTGAAAGCGGCATCGACGGCCACGCGGATCTCGAACGACTCAGCGCATGCGGGGTCCGGACGTTCCTCGTCGGGGAAAGCCTGATGCGCCAGTCCGATCTCACGGCGGCGACCCGCGCACTGCTGGGAATCTCGCAGCTGTCCGGGCAACACGCCGGGTGAGCGAACTGACGCACCTCGACTCGTCCGGACACGCCCGGATGGTGGATGTCGGCGGCAAGCCTGAGACAGTGCGCACCGCAATCGCTTCCGGGCGCATCCGCATGTCGCCAGCGGCGCTGAGCGCGATCCATGACGGAACGGTGCCGAAGGGCGATGTCCTCGCCGCCGCCCGTATCGCCGGCATCATGGCAGCCAAAAAGACAGCCGATCTGATCCCGCTGTGCCATCCGCTCATGCTCGATGCCGTAACGGTGGACTTTGTGACCGAGACCGACGCAATCCGCGCCACCGCGAGCGCCTCCCTGACGGGCCGGACCGGCGTGGAAATGGAAGCGATGACAGCAACTTCCATCGCACTCCTGACAATTTATGACATGGCCAAGGCAATCGACAAGGCTATGGTCATCGAGGCGGTTCGCGTGATCGAAAAGCGCGGCGGCAAGTCGGGGGATTGGTTCGCGGACGCCCCCGTGTGAGCCCGCCGCCGCTTCCGCTTGAGCAAGCCCAGGCGCGGCTGATCGCGCTCGCCCCGCTTCTGCCGGTCGAGCGGGTCGACATCGCGGGCGCGCTGGGACGCTACCTCGCGGAGCCGATTGCCGCCCGCCGCACCCAGCCTGCGGCCGATCTCTCGGCAATGGATGGCTATGCCGTGCGACCGGACGATCTTGCCGGCCCATGGCGCGTGGTCGGCGAGAGCGCGGCCGGTCATCCGTTCACGGGGGAACTCCGTCATGGCGAAGCCGTACGAATCTCGACCGGGGCGCTGATGCCGGACGGCCCCGGTGCGGTGATCGTCCAGGAGGATGTCGCACGCGACGCGGATCGCGTGACCCTGACCGGCGAAGGCCCCTCGCCTGCGGATGCGCATGTCCGCCGCCGGGGACTCGATTTCCGTGAGGGTGAGCCGCTGATCGAACCGGGTGTACGGATCGGACCCGCGCAAGCGGCGCTCGCAATTGCCGGCGGCTACAAGCACCTCCTCGTCCGCCGCCGGCCCCGGATCGCAGTGCTCGACACCGGGGACGAACTCAGTCCCGAAGACGAGCGCTGCGCTCCGCATCAGATCCCCGCGAGCAACGGCCCGATGCTCGCCGCGCAGATTGCCGCGATCCCCAGCGATGTCCGCAGGATCGGGCCTGTCCCCGATAATCTCGAGGCGATCGTCGGGGCGCTCGACCAGGCCGACGACGCCGACGTGATCGTCACCAGTGGCGGCGCGTCGGTGGGCGATCACGATCTGATCCAGCCCGCGCTGGAGGTGTGGGGCGCGAAAATCGAGTTCTGGCGCGTCGCGATCCGGCCGGGCAAACCGTTGCTGGTCGCGTTGCGGGAGACCGGCGGCCGCAAACAGGTGATCATCGGCCTGCCGGGCAATCCCGCGTCGAGTTACGTCACCGCCTTCCTGTTCCTCTTGCCCCTGCTGCGCGCGATGCTCGGCGCCGCTGAGCCGCTCCCCCGCGCAGTACGCACGCGATTGGGCAGAGCGGTGCCACCAGGCGGCTCGCGCCGCGAATTCCTGCGGGCCTCGTGGGACGGCACGGCGGCGTTTCCCCAGTCGTTGCAGGACTCCAGCGCGCTCACCGCGCTCGCTGCGAGCAACGCTCTGATAGACCGTCCGGCCAATGAGCCGTCAGCCCGGGAGGGCGACGAAACCTGGGTCTATTTGCTCGAAAGCGGCGGTATTGTTTGACAGCGCTTGACTTGCTGCCAGTTCGTTGCTTACTTGTTCCGCATTCGTTCACTGAACTTTTCGTTCCCGGGGGACCGAATGCTGACGCGCAAACAACACGAACTGATCCGCTTCATCCAGGTGCGACTGGAGGAGAGCGGCGTCTCTCCTTCGTTCGAGGAGATGAAGGAGGCGCTTGATCTTAAATCGAAGTCGGGCGTTCACCGCCTGATCTCGGCGCTCGAGGAACGCGGCTTTATCCGGCGGTTGCCCAACCGGGCTCGCGCGCTCGAAGTGCTCAAGATGCCCGAGCGCGGGATCAAG
>CAJCHR010000461.1 GCA_903970225.1 Actinobacteria bacterium 21-64-8
CGCGGTTCGCGCAGGAGCTTCCGGCCATCGCGGCGCTGCTCCCCGCCGCCTCGGCCGAGCTCGACCGCGACGAGGCGCAGGCACGCCGCGAGCTGGCCTGCGACGGACCCCAGCCCGACGCCGGCTGCGCGATCACCGTGCATTACCTGTTCCAGGCGTTCCGCGCGGTGCCGCCGGGCGCGGTGTTCCGCTCACTGATCATGGCCTTCGCGTTCGCCGATCACGATCCGCGCTACGTCGGGATCAACATCGTGATGCCCGAGGACGCGCCGATCGCACTGCGCGATTACGACCTGCACATGGCGATGATCCGCTACCTCGCCGCCAGGTACCCGCGCGTTCACCGCTCGCTCCATGCGGGAGAGCTGGCGTTCGGCTCGGTCGCGCCGCAGCACTTGCGCGATCACATCGCCAGGGCGGTGGATGCCGGCGCGCAGCGGATCGGGCACGGCACCGACATCGCCTTCGAGGACGATGCGCGCGTCACGATGGCGCGGATGGCGCGCGAGGGGATCGCGGTCGAGCTCAACCTGACCAGCAACGACGTGATCTTGGGGGTCAGGGGCGCCGATCACCCGCTGCATCTGTACCGCTCGATGGGCGTGCCGGTGGTCCTCGCGACCGACGACCAAGGCGTGCTGCGCACCGACATGACCAACGAATTTGTTCGAGCTGTGCGCGAACAGGGACTGCGCTACCGCGACCTCAAAGGCATGGCGCGCGCGAGCATCGCATACAGCTTCGTCCCCGGCGCGAGCCTGTGGCAGGACCGCCGCCTCGGCACCGGGGTGCCCGCCTGCGCAAGCCTTGCCAGCGCGGCGTGCGCCAGCTTCCTCCAGGCCAGCGAGAAGGCACGGCTTCAGGCCGACCTCGAGCACCGCTTCGACGCGTTCGAGCGCGCACGCCTCGCAGACCGGCCAAGCCTGCAATGACGGGGAGATCGCGCCGCATCTGAGTGACCGCGCCCGCACCGTGAGACGTGCGCGCGCCAACAAACCTGAAAAAAGAAACTGGGAGAGGCCGCACCGGCAGAACAAAACGGCAGGCCTCCATGAAGAAGAGGCCCGCCTTCAACCCAAGGGGGGTTATCACGATGGTACGAAATACGGTTCAAAACCGCCGCCACGGCCGCGCGCTCGCGCTGTCCGCAGTGGCACTGCTGTCCTGCACCGCGCTGACCGCGCCGGCGTTCGCGCAAGAGGCGAGCACCACAGCGCCCGCGGCAGATGCGGACGCGGCGGACAAGGACAAGGCGAACGAAATCGTCGTGACCGGTTCGCTCGGCGCGCTTCCGCTCAAGAACGTCGGCTCGGTGTTCGGCTTCGACAAGACTCTGGCGGAAACGCCGCGTTCGGCCTCGACGGTCAGCTCCGAGCAGCTCGAGCGCTTCGGCATCACGCAGATCTACGATCTGGTCACCCAGTCGCCGGGCGTGTTCTCGAGCTCGTACTTCGGCACCGGCGGCGCGCTCGAAATTCGCGGCACTCCGGGCGAAGTCTATTTCCGCGGCATGCTGCGGCTCGAGAACGGCGGCAACTATCCGACCCCGATCGGCGCGGCCGACCGCATCGACATCGTGCGCGGCCCGGCCTCGCCGATCTACGGCCCGTCGAAGACCGGCGGCTACATGAACTTCGTCCCCAAGACCGCGCGCGCCGAGAATGGCACGAACGCCGCCGAGACCACCGGCGATGTCGAAGCCAACTTCGGCCAGTGGGGCTACAAGGTGCTCAAGGGTAGCATCACCGGCCCGGGCCACATCGGTGATCACGCGTTCGGTTACAGCCTGTATGGCGAAGTCGAGGATTCGGGCAGCTACTATCGCAACGTCAGCACCAGGGACGCAGTGTTCTCGGCCGCGTTCGACACCGACATCACCTCGAGCCTGCGCACCGAATTCGGCGGTGTGTACCAGAACTTCAAAGGCCAGCAGAACAGCGGCTGGAACCGCATCACGCAGGACCTGATCGATCACGGTACCTACATCACCGGTAACCCGGTCGTGAACCTCGATACCAACGGCGACGGCAAGCTCTCACGCGAGGAGGTTTATGCCGCGAATGGTGGAGGCGGCCTCACCACATTCGGCTCGGCTTTGTGCAGCACCCCTCCGTTCGCCTTTAACGGGCCCGAGTACTACACCCCTGCGTGTCTTACTTCGGTCTATCCGGCTCAGGCAATATCGAGTGCTAACGGCGTGAACACGACGACGCACCTCAGCGGTCGCGATACGTTGACCGGTCCGGACGACAAGCTCAACAATATCCAGAAGACCGCGTACTTCGATCTGATCTGGGACGGTCCCCACGATTTGGAGATCAAGAACCAGGTTTTCTATGATGCCACCAACAACCTGAACGAGAATGCATACGGCTTTGCGCAGTTCATCAAGTCGTACGTCGTCGAGGACAAGGTGGTCATTGCAGACAAGTTTCAGCTGCCCGGGCTGACGATCGCGGCGCAGGCTTCCCCGTCGCTGCGCTACACCCACTTCAACTTCGGCGACGACTACGGTGCGGAATTCTGGAACCGGCCGGATATCAGCACGGGCTTCGTGCCGAACACCACCCGCCTGCTATCGACGCAGTGTAATTGCGACTACTCGGATTACATCCACGGTGGTTATCTCGATGCGGGCATCGCCGGTCTCGTCGATGCGACATTCGACTTCGGCCTCGATCTGCTCGGTGGCATTCGCTACGACCACGTGCACGCCACGTCGCACGCGATCAAGGCGATGTACGATCTCAATCCCAACAACACCAACTACCCGTCGGCCACGCCGGATGCCAGTGGGAACCAGGGCGGAGTGTCGTGGAACACCAGCGTTTCCTATAAAACGCCGTTCGGAATCATTCCTTACTTCACCGCTTCTCACCAGATCACGGTCGTCGAAGGGGAGGGTGCTGAACTTTATCCCGGAGCAGTGGCTTCCGAAACGTTCATGGCTGCCTCGAACATGATCGAAGCAGGCGTCAAGGGTGAGTTCCTTGACAAGCGGCTGTACGTGGCGCTCGATGTCTACAAGCAGCGGCGGACCGATGCTGCGGCGGAGAGCTCGCTGACCAACCAGGTCGTCAAGACCAAGGGCTTCGAGGCCGAAATGCGCTGGTCAGTGGATCGTCACCTGCTGGTCACCGCCAACTACACCTACATCCAGGTGATCGATCAGAGTGAACTGGCCGGGTTCTTCTTCAACTACTTCGGCATCGGCGATCTGGTAAACGTTCCGGCAAACCAGTCTTACCTGTTCCTCGGAGGTAGCCAGATCGGCCTGATCGGCGGTACGGGCAAGAAATTCGCCGAGCGTCCGGGCATCCCGCACAATGTCGCATCGGCCACCGCGACTTATGCCTTTAACAACGGCATCGCACTCAACGGTGATCTCCAGTACGTCGAGCACACGTTCGCAGGTTACACGCAGCAGGTCGAGTTGCCCGCGTACTTCCTGCTCAACCTCGGCGCGTCGTACCGCACCGGGCCGTGGCTGTTCAGCGTGAACATCAAGAACGTCAACAATGCGCGTTACTTCCGCGCGGGTGGCCAGGACATCTTCGGTGCGGACATCGCGCTGCCGGAACTGCCGCGCAGCTGGCAGGCTTCGATCAAGTACAAGTTCTAAGAGGTTACCCTGGACTGACGGGGCGGCGGTTGATCCGTCGCCCCGTCTTTTTTCGGTCAATGCAGAGGATCCCATGCGGCATTTTCATCGAGCCCTGACCCTCTGTCTGCTGCTTTGGGCAGCGCTGTTCACGCTGCCCGCACAGGCCGCACCCGATCCGCTCGCAGCGATCGCAAGCTGCGTCCCCGGTGGGCCTTGCGCGCATCCGCTCGAAGTGCGGGCGGTGATCGTCACGATGTTCGAGATCGGCAAGGACACCGGCGACGCGCCCGGCGAGTTCCAGCTGTGGAAGGAGCGCCGGCACCTCGATGCGCAGATTCCGTTCCCGCAGGCGTATCACGATCTTTGGTACAATCCCCAGACCAGGGTGCTCGGCATGGTCACCGGCATGGGCTCGATCAAATCGGCGACGTCGGTGCTCG
>CAJCHR010000462.1 GCA_903970225.1 Actinobacteria bacterium 21-64-8
GGCTTCTCGCAGTTCATCAAGTCGTACGTAGTCGAGGACAAGATCGTCATCTCGGACAAGTTCCAGATGCCGGGCGTGACGATCGCGGCGCAGGCGTCGCCGTCGCTGCGCTACACCCACTTCAAGTTCGGCGACGACTACGGCGCCGAGTTCTGGAACCGCCCCGACATCAGCACGGGCTTCGTGGCGAACACCACCCGCCTGCTCTCGACGCAGTGCAACTGCGACTATTCGGACTACATCCGCGGGCATTATCTCGATGCCGGCATCGCCGGGCTCGTCGACGTGACCTTCGACTTCGGCCTCGATCTGCTGGGCGGCATCCGGTACGATCACGTCCACGCAGTGTCGGGCGGCGACCAGGCGCGGTACGACCCGGTGTCGTACAGCAACAACGAGGACGCGAACGGCAACTTCATCACTCACGCCGCGGGCAACAACGGCGGCGTGTCGTGGAATGCCAGCATCTCGTACAAAACGCCGATCGGGCTCATTCCGTACTTCACCGCGTCGCACCAGACCACGATCGTCGAGGGTGAGGGCGCGGAGCTCGAGCCGAACGTCGTCGCCACGGGCCAGTTCATGGCCGCGTCCAAGCTGCTCGAGGCGGGCGTCAAGGGCGAGTTCCTCGACAAGCACCTCTACGCGGCCGTGGCCGTCTACAAGCAGCAGCGCACCGACGCGGCGGCCGAAAGCTCGCTGACCAACCAGGTGGTCAAGACCAAGGGCGTCGAGGCGGAAGTGCGCTGGTCGGTGGATCGCCACCTGCTGGTCACCGCGAACTACACCTACATCCAGGTGATCGACCAGAGCGCGCTGGCGGGCGGGTTCTTCAACTACTTCGGCATCGGCGACCTGGTGAACGTTCCGCAGGATCAGGCGTACCTGTTCCTCGGCGGCAGCCAGATCGGCCTGCTCGACGGGCTGACCAAGAAGACCGCCGAGCGTCCGGGCATCCCGCACAACGTGGCCTCGGCCACCGCGACGTATGCGTTCGACAACGGCATCGCCTTCAACGGCGACATCCAGTACGTCGAGCACACGTTCTCGGGCTACACGCAGCAGGTCGAGCTGCCCGCGTACTTCCTGCTCAACCTCGGTGCGTCCTACAAGACCGGGCCGTGGCTGTTCAGCGTGAACATCAAGAACGTCAACAACGCGCGCTACTTCCGTGCGGGCGGGCAGGACATCTTCGGCGCCGACATCGTGCTGCCCGAGCTGCCGCGCAGCTGGCAGGCATCGGTGAAATACAAGTTCTAAAGAGGTTACCCTGGACTGACGGGGCGGTGGCCAGGATTCGTCTTGAGCCTACCGCCCCGTCTCTTTTCAAGATTTCCGAGGAAGCGGCGCACCCATGCGGCATGTTCGACGAGCCCTGGCGTTCTGCCTTCTTCTTGCCGGCGCACTGCTCGCCGGCCCGGCTTCGGCCGCACCTGACCCGCTCGCGGCCATCGCAAGCTGCGTCCCCGGCGGCGCCTGCACGCATCCGCTCGAGGTTCGCGCGGTCGTCGTCACGATGTTCGAGATCGGCGCGGACAGCGGCGATGCGCCCGGCGAGTTCCAGCTGTGGAAGGAGCGCCGCCATCTCGACGCGCGCATCCCGTTCCCGCAGGCGTACCATGACTTGTGGTACAACCCGGAAACCAAGGTGCTCGGCATGGTCACCGGCATGGGCTCGATCAAGTCGGCAACCTCGGTGCTCGCGCTCGGGCTCGACCAGCGGTTCGATCTGACGCACGCCTACTGGATCGTCGCGGGCATCGGCGGCGTGGACCCGGCCGATGCCTCGGTAGGCTCCGCCGTCTGGGCGCATTATCTGGTCGATGGCGACATGGCGCACGAGATCGACCCGCGCGAGATCCCCAGGGACTGGAAGTACGGCTACTTCGCGGTTCACAGCAAAGGCCCGAACGACCCGGCGCCCGCCGAGGCGGTCAACGGCGAGATGATGGAACTGAGCCCGTCGCTGCAGGACTGGGCGTTCCGGCTGACAAGGGACATCACGCTGCCCGATGGCCCTGGCCTTGCCGCCACCCGCGCGGCCTACGTCGGCTATCCCAACGCCCTGCGGCCACCGTTCGTGCTCGAAGGCGATAATGTCGCCGCGATGACGTATTGGCACGGCACGCTGATGACCGCGTGGGCCAACGACTGGGTCAAGTACTGGACGCACGGCAAGGGCGAGTTCGTGACCTCGGCGATGGAGGACACCGGCACGTTCCAGTCGCTGATCTACCTGACCCGCATCCACCGCGCCGACAAGGCGCGCGTGATGATGCTGCGGACCGCGAGCAACTACACGATGCCGCCGACGGGGGTGACCGCCGCGGAATACCTGCTGCGCGAGAACCAGGGTTACTCCGCGATGCACGGCGCGCTGGAGAGCGCGTATCTGGTGGGGGGCAAGGTGCTCGATACGTTGCTGGCGGATTGGCCGAAATACGAGAAGGCGCCCCCCAAGTGACGCCCGGCTGGCTGGCCATCACTATCGTTCCTCGTCACCCTGAACTTGTTTCATGGTCCATTTCTCCGTGCGCGCCGACGTCGCATGGGGCACGACAACGGCTCGGCTTGGTTTCTGAACCCCGCCCGGAGCGTGCCGCACGATGGATGCTGAAACACGTTCAGCCTGACGAAATCGGTGGCGGGGAGCGGTGTGCGTTTGTCCAGCCGCGAGGTGCGCGCGCGTGAGCCTCACCCTGATCCGCAACGCCGACGTGCTGGTCACCATGGACGACGCAGGCCGCGAAATCCCGAACGGCGCGATCGCGTTCCGTGATGGCGCGATCGTCGCGGTCGGGACCAGCGCCGACCTCGCGCACCTCACCCCCGACGAAACCATCGACGCATCCGGCTGCGTCATCACCCCCGGGCTCGTCAACACGCATCACCATCTCTACCAGTCGCTGACCCGCGCGGTGCCGGGTGCGGCCAGCGTCTCGCTGTTCGGCTGGCTCAAGACGCTCTACCCGATCTGGGCGCGTTACACCCCGCAGGACGTATTTGCGGCCACGCGACTTGGGCTGGCGGAACTGGCGCTGTCGGGCTGTACGCTGAGTTCGGACCACCTCTACCTGTTCCCGAACGGTGTGACGCTAGACGACACGATCGAGGCCGCGCGGTCGGTCGGCCTGCGCTTCCACGCCACGCGCGGCTCCATGAGCGTGGGCGAGAGCGCGGGCGGCCTCCCGCCCGACTCGCTGGTCGAGAACGAAGACGCGATCCTTGCCGACACGATCCGCGTGATCGATCGGTTCCATGATGCGCGCGACGGCGCGATGGTGCGCGTCGGCGTCGCGCCGTGCTCGCCGTTCTCGGTGAGCCAAGGCCTGATGCGCGACGCGGCGCTGCTCGCGCGCGAGAAAGGCGTGATGCTCCACACGCACCTCGCTGAGGACAAGGACGACGTCGCGTTCTCGCTCGAACGCTTCGGCTGCCGCCCGGGCGACTACGCGGAAGCACTCGGCTGGACCGGCGAGGACGTGTGGCACGCGCACTGCGTCCAGCTCGACGCCGCTGAGATCGGCCTGTTCGCGCGCACGCGCACCGGCGTCGCGCATTGTCCGGGCTCGAACTGCCGCCTCGGCTCGGGCATCGCGCCGGTGCGGGCGATGGTCGATGCCGGCGTGCGCGTCGGGCTCGGGGTCGACGGCTCGGCTTCCAACGACAGCGGCAATCTCATGTCAGAGGTACGTCAGGCGATGCTGCTCCAGCGCGTGCAGAACGGTGCGGGTGCGCTCGATCCGCGCGAGGCGCTGTACCTCGCCACGCGCGGCGGCGCCGAGGTGCTCGGGCGCCATGACTGCGGCAGCCTCGCGCCGGGCCAGCGCGCGGACCTCGCGATCTGGCCGGTAGACGACGTCCACACCGTGGGCTCCTGGGACCCGGTCGCCGCGCTGGTGCTTGCCCCGCCGGCCGCGCCGCGCGATGTCTTCGTCGAGGGCCGCGCGGTGGTCCGCGACTTCCAGCTCGCCCAGGCCTCGCGCCCCGAAATCCTGCGCGATGCCCGCGCCTCCCTCACAAGGCTGATGTGCGATGCATGATGCGACTGCCGCCCCGCCCGTGCGCATCGCCGGGATGTCCGCCGCGCAGGCGCGCGATCCGGATTACTTCCCCGGCATCGCCACCGCGCTGCCGCTCGGCATCCAGCACGTGCTGGCGATGTTCGTCAGCAACCTGACGCCGCCGATCATCGTCGCGGGGGCGGCCGGCTTCGGCTTCGGCTCGCCCGATCCGAGCGAGCTGATCTACATGATCCAGATGTCGATGCTGTTCGCGGGGCTGGCCACGCTGCTCCAGACGATCGGCATGGGGCCGATCGGCGCGAAGCTGCCGCTCGTGCAGGGGACGAGCTTTGCCTACATCCCGATCATGATCCCGATCGTGGCGGGCAAGGGCGTCGGCGCGATGGCCGCGCTCACCACGGCCGCCTTGTGCGGGGGCCTGCTCCACTTCGCGCTGAGCCGCTTCGTCGGCGCGATCCGCTTCGCGCTGCCGCCGCTGATCACGGGCCTGGTGGTGCTGATGATCTGCCTTTCCCTGATGCGCATCGGCATCGACTACTCGGCCGGGGGCGTCCCCGCGATCGGTACCCCGGCATTCGGCGCAGGGATCAGCTGGCTGCTCGCCGTGACGGTGGTGCTGGTGACGCTGGGCCTCAAGTTCTTCGCGCGCGGCATCTGGTCGACCGCCTCGGTGCTGCTCGGCCTGCTCGCGGGCTACGCGCTGGCGCTGGCGCTGGGGCGCGTGTCGTTCGGCGCGGTCAAGAGCGCGGGGCTGGTCATGCTGCCCACGCCGCTGCACTTCGGCTTCGCGCTGGTCCCGTCGGCGATCCTCGGCTTCTGCCTGACCGGCTTCGTCTCCTCGATCGAATCGATCGGCGACGTCGAGGCGATCTGCGAGAACACCGCGGGCCGCAAGGCGACTGACAAGGAGCTGATCGGCGCGGTCGGCGCGGACGGCGTCGGCACCGCGCTCGCCGCGGTCTTCGGCGCGATGCCCAACACCACGTTCAGCCAGAACGTCGGCCTGATCGCGATCACCGGCGTGATGAGCCGCCACGTCGTCACGCTCGGCGCGGTGTTCCTGATCGTCTGCGGCCTGCTGCCCAAAATCGGCGCGATCGTCACCACGATCCCGATCGAGGTGCTGGGCGGCGGCGTGATCGTGATGTTCGGCATGGTCGCGAGCGCGGCCGCCTCGATGCTCTCGGGGGTGACCTGGAACCAGCGCAACATGCTGATCTTCGGCACCGCGCTGTCGATCAGCCTGGGGCTTCAGCTCGAGCCCGGCGCGGTCAGCCACGTGCCCGAGACCGCGCGGATCCTGCTCACGTCGGGAGTCCTGCCGGCCGCGTTCATCGCCGTGACCCTCAACCTGCTGCTGCCCGGCCGCTACGCCTGAGCTGTCTTCCCAGACGGACGCACCCCTGTTAAGGGCGGCGCCGGTTCGGGGAGTAGCGCAGCCTGGTAGCGCATCTGCTTTGGGAGCAGAGGGTCGCAAGTTCGAATCTTGTCTCCCCGACCATTCTCCATCTTCGCCGTTCGTAGCAGCGCTCCGGCCCGATGGGAGCGCGCGTAATTCGCGCCTGACTGGCGCATGTTCACCAGAACGGTGGCCCCGTCCCGGATGTTGACGAGTGCAGAACCAACCGCAAAGTCCGTCACGGCAGCAGATCTCTTAAATATATCGGGATTGTGATACAAATTGGCAGTCCGGCCAATATTGCTGCCGGGATGCCGTTGGATTACACTGGGCCGTCCCGATCGGGCGGGCGCCGAAATGCCGCAATATCCGGGATGTGTCACAAGCAACACGGGAGGATGCGAGTCGTGAGAAAGCTGGTTCTGTTGGCACTGGCCCTGGCGGCGATGATTGCACCTCAGCTGCTGAGCGCCCGGGAGTACACCATTTCTGCCGCGATCGCGGGCCCGCCGTCGGGCGAATTCACCTTCACGCTGCCGTATGACTTCACCCCGAACTTCTACGATCCCGGCTCGTCGTTCACGGTGGCCAACGTCACCTACATCCAGGGCGGGCAGGCGCCGTGTTATCCGTGCGAGGGCGGGAGCTTCACGTTCTTCACCGATCAGAACGGCAATCTGGGCGGATTGCAGACCACCGACGGCGGCTATTACGCCGGCGCGGTCCTTTTCAGCGGAACGGTCGATCACCCGACGCTGATCCCGGGGACGTACGACATCACTTATATCGACGACAACAGCTTCTACAACGGCACTAGCGGAGACGTGAGCATCTCGCTGTCCGCGCCCGAGCCGGCGATGTGGTCGCTACTGATCATCGGTTTCGGCGGCGTCGGGCTGGTCATGCGGGTGCGCGGTAGGCGGATCGCGGCGCCCGCATAACCGGGGGACGCCGCAGACCGGGTCACCCGGCCGTTCCGGCATCCCCATCCGGCGCTTCGCCGCCGGCCGCCGCTTCCGCTTATGCCGCCTTGCGGGCCTGCCAGTACAGCTGGCGCTGGCGCATCTGGTCGAGCTTGCGGTCGATCGCATCGTACGCCTTCTCCACTCGGCGGCGGTGCGCAGATTCTTCTCGTCCTCTCACTTGCGCCGTAGCCCCTCATGCGCCGGATGCCCGGGTCGCAGCGCGACCAAGGTGCCGAGCGAGGCGTCGTAGCGCCCGCGCCGCCGCTGTTTGCGCAGGAACATCAGCAGTGCGTTGTATAGCGCGCGACCACCTCGCGCCCTTGACGAACACCCGCTCCTCGCCGGTCAGCGCGCGTTCGAGCGCGCAGTCCTCGAGCCGCGCGATCTCCCGGTCGAGCGCCACTCCCACGCCGCAGCAAACCCTTCCGCGCCCTTCCTGTTGCGCAAGGCGTAGAGCGCCTCGAGGCTCGCCCCGATCGCGCGCGCGGCCTGCGTGACGATCCCGCTCGCGGCCAGCGCAGCGATGAATGCGCGCTGCTTGTCGGGCGTGATCGAATTGCGCCGCGGCGCCCTGTGCTTGTACGGCTTGAAAGAGAGCAGCGGATCGCCCCGAACCGGCTTCTCGCCCTTGAATGCGGACGCGGAGGTGCGCCGGTTCGGCCAGCGGGAGGTGCAGGTGAGGGCGGTGGAGGGGGAGGGCGGCGTTTCCGGGGCTTCGTGGTGTTGGGGCGTGGGGGAATTGGGGTCGGACTCGGGGGCCATGCGAGAAGCGTCCAGTTGTGGAGGGGGTGCCGCTGGGTGAGCGGCTTGGCGTGGTAACCGATTTGGTACGCTGTAGGAAAATGATTTCGCTCAGCGACCAGATGCAAGCGTAAATATAAGCGGGACGGGATAAGTGCCGTTATCAAATTGACGTGGGGAACTTTTCCGAACGCTTTGCAAGCTGAGCGTGCCTTCGTATCGACCTGCCGAGTTTCTTGGAGCGCATAAGTGGCTAAAGCAGCGAATCTGACGGTTGGGCGCGTAGCAAATGACCATCTTGAAGGGGCCAACTTAGCCTCAGTAGCGCCAACATCCAAAGAGTTGGTAATTGGGTTGGTCGGTTATGCGGGAGCAGGTACTTCTACGGCTGGGGAGAGGATATCAACCCTCCTTGAAGCAGCGGGCTATCGCGTTTATACTATCAAGTTCAGTAATCTGATAGAAGAACTAGATAAAATTTTGCCGCTGCAAATTATTAAGGGCCTCCAGGAGGGCAGGCTTAAATTCCAGAGAGCGCAAGGCTTTCAAGATCGAGGGGACGATGTCAGGCGTAAGCACGGCAAATATGCGCTATCTGCATTAGCGATCAAGAGGATTAAGGAGCTTCGTGGAGATGCAGAGGCGGGATCGCAAAAAATAGCGTTCGTCTTAGATTCTATCAAGCATCCAGATGAAGTCGATCTTCTGCGCACCGTCTACCATAGCAGTTTTCGATTGACTGCTGTTCATTGCGATCGAGAAAAAAGATTTAGTAGGTTATTTGGAGACGAAAAATCTAGTGCGAAGTATCGCGGTGTGGACCAATCGTCCGTTAGCGCCTTTATGGATAGGGATGCCAAGGATCAAGGAAATGATTGTGGTCAAAGGGTTAGAGATGCTTTTCACTTAGCCGAATTCTTCCTAGACAATTCAGCGCTTGGTGCTGGTGGGGCGGGTATGAATGCGGACATAGATCGATTTTTAGATCTAATTTTAGGTAATGGGCTGATTCGACCTACCGCCGGCGAGAAGGCAATGTATGTAGCGCATGCTTCGGCTTTGCAGGCTGCGTGCCTGTCTCGGCAGGTTGGGGCGGCCCTCATTTCGAGTGACGGCAGGTTGGTCGCCAGCGGAAAGAACGATCCCCCTAAATTTGGCGGTGGGACGTATGACGAAGATTCAAAGCCAGACAATAGATGCTTTACGTGGGAGTTTGCGGCAGGAGATGATAAATTTGTTGGATGCCATAATGATCGGAAAAAATCCCAGCTTTACGAAGAAATAGCGGATTGGCTGGCAACGCGATTGGCTGATCCGATAGCGGAAAAGATTGTTCCCAAAAACATGCTTGTGGGGCGAGATTTGGATGCTGAGCAAAGGTCAGACATATCTAAGAAGATATTTGATGCTCTTCTAGGTTGTAGAAGAGAGTTTGAGGGAATGCCGGGTATAAAAGACGCGATCGAATATTCTCGGTCCATTCATGCGGAGATGGCGGCGCTCATGGCGGCATCTCGTGGGGGCATTTCGACGACAGATGCATCGATGTATGTGACAGTGTTTCCCTGTCATAATTGTGCGCGGCACCTAGTCGCGGCGGGCATCAAAGCTGTGTTTTTTATCGAACCCTATGTCAAGAGCTTGGCGTTTGAGCTACATTCTGATTCGATCTCACCTGATGGGGGAACCCTAGAGGATGAGGCTGACAAGCGCATGGTGATCGCGCCATTCACTGGCGTCGGCCCCAGAATGTATGACGATTTTTTTGTTAAGCGGGGCGAGCTCAAAGCTCGTGGTGGCCGGTATGTCCCTCAATCTGAGGGTGTGCCTCATCAAGCAGTCAGGTTGCGGGAACTTGAAAGCGTAGAGGATGTGGCGATCGGGCTTATCAAGGATTAACGTGGGAGAGTGGTGTGTCAATTGAGAAGGTCATCAACTTTCCCTTCTCAGCTTTATCTATCACAGATAAGCTATCAAATGATCAGCTTGAGCTTTTCGACTGCCAGTATAGGACATTGTCGGCATTTACTTTCGCTAATCCTGATGAGATGGAGCAGGACTCTCTCATCTACGCGTTATCGAGAAATCGAATTAACTCTGTATTGGATTTGCGTCTAAGGCCAGTATTTAGACGACCGCGATATGATCATAAAGAAATTATATCGTATTTTCAAAAAAAATCGATTGCTTATGTAGAGATGACGAGAGTTGTCAGGAAGGTAAACGGCGTATTTGAAGAACTTAAGCACGAGCTTGAGATTTTAAATACGTCGAGCATAAGTGATGGCTGCGGATTTACTCTGTGTCTTGCCGATGAACAATCTAGAGCGGCAGGCATCGTGCAAGAATTCAGACGAATTTTCAGAGATCTTGAATTTGGTGCAATTGAGGTTAACCCTAGATCTTTGTTAATGTAATTTAGGTTTCTAAGAATATGGAGGCAGAGCGGCGCCTATAAGGATAGGGTGTGCATTGGGCGCATCCGCACCGCTTGACCCCACCCCGAATCCCCCCTAAGGGCCCCGCTTCCGCGGGCGGCATGCCGTTCGCTGACGAGCTGAACATTGGCGGTGCGTGGTGGTAGGGCTTCGGTCCTGTCGCCGTCAGCCGTCAAAGTAACCCGGCGATCTTGCGTCCCGGGTGGAGTGTTTTCGGCTCACTGGCAACGTGCACGCATCTGTCCTCCGGGATGGGTCGGCGGCGTCGCTCGTGGGATCGGTCACCTTCACCTTCGGTCGGAAACGCCTAGACAGGTGAAGTCTTTACATGCCGACGATCAACCAGCTGATCCGCAAGGGCCGCGAGCCGCAGAAGGCGAAGAGCAAGGTTCCCGCGATGGAGCAGAACCCGCAGAAGCGCGGCGTCTGCACCCGCGTCTACACCACGACCCCGAAGAAGCCGAACTCGGCTTTGCGCAAGGTCGCCAAGGTGCGCCTGACCAACCAGCGCGAGGTCATCACCTACATCCCCGGCGAGGGCCACAACCTGCAGGA
>CAJCHR010000463.1 GCA_903970225.1 Actinobacteria bacterium 21-64-8
TGCGGACGTCCTCCAGCCGCTCGAGGAACGGACCGATCCGTGTGATCCGGTACGACGCGGGGACATGCGCCTGCGCGAGCTTGCGATCGACCAGATCGTTGACGACGCGGAATCGCGCTGTCCAGGCCACCACGAGTACGGCAGCGATCGCGCTTACAGCAATTACCTTCGTGCGCGGTCTCATTCTCGCCCTTCGTATCGGAGCCGCGACAACATTCCAATGACCTGAGGCCAATGGCTTCAGTCAAGACGGAGAGAACGGCGGCGGCGGGGTCTTGTTTCCACTGGACCGCGCGGTAGGAGCGGTGGGAAAGTGAGGGCGCTATGGAATTGAGGCAGGACGATCCCACGGCGCCCTACGTCGCGGATCTGCTCGCGCACCATCTTCGCGAAGTTGGCGACGTCATGGGCGAGTACGCGTTTACGCTGGATGCCTCGGGCCTGTCGGCACCCAGCGTCACGTTCTGGACCGCGTGGGAGGGCGAGACGCTGCTGGGCTTCGGCGCGCTCAAGCAGCTGGATGATACGCACGGCGAGGTAAAATCGATGCGCGCCGCGCCCGCCGCGCGGGGCACGGGTGTCGGCCGCGCCGTGCTCAACCACGTCATCGCCGAAGCGCGGCGGCGTGGTTACGCGCGGCTCAATCTGGAGACGGGCACCGCGCCGCTGCATGTGCCCGCGATCGCGCTTTATCGCAGCGCCGGTTTCGTCAGCTGCGATGCGTTCGCGGACTATGAGCCTAGCCCGCACAACCAGTTCTTCCGGCTCGATCTACAAGACTGACGGGGCTCAGTCCCGGAAGAACTGGTTCGCCGGACGCGCAAGGCCAAGATGATCGCGCAGTGTCGTGCCGGTGTATTCCTTGCGGAAAATCCCGCGCCGTTGCAGCTCGGGCACGACCTGGTCGGTGAAGTCCTCCAGCCCACCCGGCAGCCACGGGAACATGATATTGAACCCGTCCGAGCCGCGTTCCTCGAGCCACTGCTGCATCCCGTCGGCGATCGTCTCGGGCGTGCCGACGAAGGCAAGGCCCGCGTAGCTGCCGGCCTTGGCGGCGAGTTCGCGGATGGTCTTGCCCTTCGATGCCTCGACCAGCCGGTCACGGCTCGATTTGCTGGCGTTGCTCTCCGGGATTTCGGGCAGCTGGCCATCGGGATCGAAACCGGAGACGTCGTAGTTGAGTCCGATCGAGAGCGAGCGGATGCCGCTGTCGTAATGCACCAGACTGTCGAGATGCGCACGCTTGGCCCGCGCGTCCGCATCGGTCTCGCCCACCACGACGAACGCGGCGGGGAGGATCTTCAGGCTCTCCGGATCGCGGCCGACCGCGGGCATCCGGCCTTTGACGTCTGCGTAGAACGCCTTGCCCGCCGCCAGAGAGTCCGACGAGCCGAAGATCGCTTCGGCGGTCTCGGCGGCGAGCTGCTTGCCTGGCTCCGAGGCACCGGCCTGCACGATCACCGGCCAACCCTGCACCGGCCGCGCGATGTTGAGCGGACCGCGCACGGAGAGGAACTCGCCCTTGTGGTCGAGCACGTGGATTTTCTCGGGGTCGGTGAACACGCCCGTCTCGACGTCGCGGATGAACGCATCATCGTCCCAGCTGTCCCACAATCCGGTCACGACATCGTAGAATTCGCGCGCGCGGGCATAGCGCGTCTCGTGCGCGAGATGCGCGTCGCTGCCGAAGTTGTGTGAGGTTTCGGGATTGCCGGTGGTGACGATGTTCCAGCCCGCGCGACCGCCGCTGATATGGTCGAGCGAGGCGAACCGGCGCGCGACGTGATAGGGCTCGTCATAGGTGGTGGTCGCGGTGGCGACGAGGCCGATCCGCTCGGTCACCGTCGCCAGCGCCGAGAGCAGCGTGAACGGTTCGAACGAGGTCACGGTGTGACTGCGCTTGAGCGCATCGATGGGCATGTTCAGCACCGCGAGGTGATCGGCCATGAAGAACGCGTCGAATTTCGCGGCTTCCAGCTTCTGGATCATCCGCTTGATCAGCGGGAAATTGAAGTTCGCATCGGGCGCGGCGCCCGGATAGCGCCAGGCGCCTGTGTGGATCGAGATCGGGCGCATGAAGGCGCCGAGGTGAAGCTGGCGGGGGTCGGGCATCAACAAAGGGTCTTTCGCGGGGCAACGGGCAAACGCTCGCTAGGTCAGCGTTGAGCCGGCAAATGCCAAGGGCACGGCTGATGATCTTTCCTCATGTGTTCGGCCTGCTGCGATCGACCCGGTTCGGAAAGAGACGACCGGAGTTCGTTGAACAATTTGCTGCCAACGGTGCACAGACACCGCGATACGATCCTTACGGTCGCCAAGGAATTTGACGCATGGTTTCGCAGGCCCGCAAAGGCTCGGTGGCAGGAGCTTCAGCGGATCTCGAACTGCTCGAAGGCGTGCGCGCGGGCGATCGCGCGGCATTCGAGGCGCTGTACAAGCTCTACCACCCGCGCCTGACCCGGTTCCTGATGAACCTGGTGCACCGTCCGGCGCTGGTCGAGGAAGTCCTGAACGACACGATGATGGTGGTGTGGGAGCGGCCCTACAGCTTCCACGGCGCCAGCAAGCTGTCGACCTGGCTGTTCGCGATCGCATACCGCAAGGTGATGAAGGGCCTGCGCCGGCAGGACGAGGCGGTCGAGGACAAGGATGAGGACCAGCGCGCGAGCGAAGCGCCGGGTCCCGAGGACGACGCCAGACACCAGCGCCTGAGCCGTCTGCTGATGGAGGCGCTGGAGCAATTGTCGCCCGCGCACCGGGCGGTGGTGGACCTCACGTACTTTCATGATCTGGGCTATCAGGAGATCGCGACGATCATGGAGTGCCCGGTCGATACGGTGAAGACCCGCATGTTCTACGCCCCGCGCCATCTGAAACGGCACCTCGCTGGCGAATTCGCGGATTGGCTTTAGGATCACGATGATGGCCGAGATTGTCACCCTGCGCGGAACACCGCACGAGCGGACGGAGCAACTGCTGCCGTGGTACGCCAAGGGCACGCTGAACGAAGCCGACACGGCGCTGGTAGAACTGCACCTGGCGGAGTGCGCCGAGTGCTGTGAGGAACTGATGTCCGAGAGGGCCCTGGCCGGCGCGATCGGGGGATTGCCGCTGGAGAGCGCGCAGGGCTGGGATGCCGTCGCGAAAAGGCTGGGTCAGCATCCGCAGCGCGCCTCGCGGCGTGAGCCCGGGGCCTGGTTCAGCCAGCGGGTCAGTGCGGGCCGGGCGATGGGCGGCGCGATGGCTGCCGCGTCGGTGGCGGCGGTACTTGCGATATCGCTGACCCAGCGTGCCCCGGCCGATCAGACTTATACCGCGCTCGGATCGCCGCGCGGCGAAACCGCCGGCAACGCGGTCGTGATGTTCGCGCCCGATACCAGCGAACGGCAACTTCGCGAATTGCTGACCGGCGCGAACGCGCGGGTCGTCGATGGGCCGACCGCGGCTGGCGGCTATGTCCTCCAACTCGCGGCGTCGAACCGCGATGCCGCGCTCGGCACCCTGCGCCGATCGACCAAGGTCGTGATGGCCGAGCCGATCGACTCCGGCAAATCGCCGTGAGCGGGCGGCTGCTTCGCCTCGCTGCGGCGCTGGCGCTTGGCGCGGCCACAGTGACGCTAGCGCATGCGCAAGATACCGCCGCGACGCCAGCAGTCGATGAAGGCGGCCGCGAAGCACAGCTGCGCACGCAGATCCTGGTGATGATCAAGGCGCTGCCGGCACATTTCCGGCCGGGTTCGTCCTACGGCGGGGCCTACGGCGATGCGGAAGGCACCGCTGCCAGAAGACGCGTCGCGCGGGAAATCGCGCGTCGCAACGGGCTCGCGCTGATGGACGGGTGGCCGATGCCGTCACTCGGCGTCGATTGCTTCGTGATGCGCGTGCCCGAGCATCAGTCGATCGACGATGCGATCGCGCAGGTCGCGCGCGATCCGATGGTCGCCTGGTCGCAGCCGATGCAGACGTATCGTGCGATGGCTGGCCGCGCGATCGCCGAACCCGGCCCGGTCCCGAATGACCCCTTGTTCCGGATGGAGCCTGCCGCGGCGGGGTGGCATCTTGCCGACCTCTACCGCGTCTCGACCGGGCGCGGGGTCAGCATCGCGATCGTCGATAGCCGGGTCCAGCGCGATCATCCCGATCTCGCTGGACAGGTGGTCGAAGCGCAGGATTTCGTGGGCGACCGCTCACTGGCGGCGGAAGATCACGGCACCGCCGTCGCCGGCGTGATCGCCGCGCGGCGTGACAACGGCATCGGCATCGCGGGCGTCGCGCCGGACGCCCGGCTGATGGCCCTGCGCGCTTGCTGGCAAACCGCCTCGGGTCCGACACTGTGTTCGAGCCTGTCGATCGCGCGCGCGCTCCAGTTCGCGATCGACCACGGCGCGCGGGTCATCAACCTCAGCCTCGCGGGGCCGGGCGATTCGCTGCTCGGCAAACTCATCGACCTTGCTTTCACGCGCGGCACGACCGTTGTCGCGGCGTATGATCCGCATCTTCCGGGTGGCGGCTTTCCGGCGTCCCAGCCGGGGGTGATCGCGGTCGCACAAGACGATCTTCTATCGCGGCCAAACGGCGTCTACGGTGCGCCGGGTCGGGACATCCCGACGACGGAACCGGGCGGGAAATAGGCACTGGTCAACGGCACATCGTTCGCGGCCGCGCACGTCAGCGGGCTGATCGCGCTGATGCGCGAGCGGGGCAGGCCGGTGCACACCTCGCTCGTCCAGTTGCCTAGCGGCGGCATCGATGCCTGTGCCTCGCTGCTGCGCACCACGGCGAACTGCAACTGCCATTGTGCGCTGGGCGGGCGGGTGGCAGCGGCGACGCCTCGCTAGGGCGATCCCGCACATTATCGGAAAGCTGGCGTTTGTCCTCGCCGCCCTGTCGCTCGCGCCTGGCCGCGTCGCTGCACAGGACGGACAATTCGGCGTACGTGTCGCAACCGAGAGCGATCTTCGCTGGCGGGGTTATACGTTGAGTGCTGGCCACCCGGTGCTCTCGTTCAATGTCAATTACGACGATCTGTCGGGCTTCTATCTCAACGGCTCCGGGCTTGCCGAATGGCGCGGCGGCGATCCACGCACGCTCGGCTTCGATGTCAGCGGCGGCTATTCGGCGCGCCTCAGCAGCCGATTGTCGCTCGATGTCGGGGCCGAGCACGCCCACTATCGCGCGGCCTATCCAGGCGGCTTCGTGTATGGTTACACCCAGATCTACGCCGGGCTGACGCGAGGGCCGGTGCTCGCGCGCATTTCGTATTCACCGATCTACTTCGCCCGCAAGGTGCAGACGCTGTACTTCGAGGCGGAGAGCGGATTGCGCCTCCCCGCCTCACTGCGGCTAAGTGCGCATGCGGGCGTTCTCGTGGTGCTCGACCAGCCGCCGCCGCCCAGCCGATACCGGCCGACGCAGGCCGACTGGCGGATCGGCGTCTCGCGTCCTTTCGGCGATGCCGAGGTGCACCTGACCCTGTCGGGTGGCGGTCCCTCCCACCAGTATTACGAAGGCGGATTTCACCGCCGTACCGTCCTGACCGCGGGGGCGAGTATCAGCTTTTGACAGCGATACCCGATCGCAATTCTGGACCGAACGGCCAAAATACTACGCGAAACATATGAAGAAGCCGGTCCCGCCGTCTCGATAACAAACGCGGCACAGGCCTAATAGCCCATCCTCACTCGCACGCGGACCGCGCTGCCGACATCGGGGATCATCATGACGTTCCGGACGACCGCACCGATCACCTTCCCGACGTCGGGGAGCGGCTGCAGCGCACCTTCACACCTTCTGTCAGGAAACCATAGCCATGCAGGACATACTCTGGATCGCGATCACGTTCGGGCTGCTGGCGGCGACGCTGGCCCTGTTCCGCCTGTGCGAAAAAGCGTGAGGGCCGCGCGATGACCATCGACCTCTGGCTGGGCGGCGCAACCGCCGTCGGCCTCCTTGCCTACCTCGTCGCGGTGCTCGTTCACCCCGAGCGGTTCTGAGCGGAGACATTTCATGACCTTACAGGGTTGGCTCCTCATCCTCGCCTTCGCCGCGATCCTGATCGCGATCACGAAGCCGTTCGGCATGGGGCTTTACGCGATCATGGAGGGGCGCCGGACCTGGCTCCATCCCGTCCTCGGCCCGGTCGAGCGCGGGTTCTACAAGCTTTCGGGCATCGATCCGAACGCCGAGCAGAGCTGGATGCGCTTCGGCGTCCACATGCTGCTGTTCAACGTAGCCGGACTGTTCCTGACGTACACGATCCTGCGGCTGCAGTTCTACCTGCCGCTCAATCCGTTCGGCTTCGCCGGGCTGGCGCCGCATCTTGCGTGGAACACGGCGGTCAGCTTCGCCACCAACACCAACTGGCAAAGCTATGGCGGCGAATCGACGATGTCGCAGTTCAGCCAGATGGTCGGCCTGACGATCCACAACTTCACGTCCGCCGCGACCGGTATCGCACTGGCCTTCGCGTTCATCCGCGGGTTCGCGCGCAAAGAGGCCGTGGGTCTCGGCAATTTTTGGGCCGATGTCACGCGCGTGACGCTGTATCTGCTGCTGCCGGCCTGCCTGGTCTACGCCGTCATCCTCCTCGCCGCAGGCGTTCCGCAGACGTTCAACGGTTCGGTCATCGCATCGACGCTCGAAGGCGCGAAGCAGACTATCGTGCTCGGACCCGTCGCGAGCCAGGAAGCGATCAAGATGGTCGGCACCAACGGCGGCGGCATCTTCAACGCCAACTCGGCGCATCCGTTCGAGAATCCCAACGCGCTGACCAATCTGCTCCAGATGCTCTCGATCTTCTCGATCGGTGCGGGCCTGACCTGGACGTTCGGCAAGGCTGTCGGCAACACCCGGCAGGGCTGGGCGATCTTCAGCGCGATGCTTGCGCTGTTCCTGGTCGGCACGGCCGTCACCTATGCGGCCGAGAGCGCTGGCAATCCGATCCATCACGCCATCGGCATCGTCGGCGGCAACATGGAGGGCAAGGACGTGCGCTTCGGCGTCGCCGCGTCCAGCCTGTTCGCGGTGGTCACCACCGACGCATCGTGCGGCGCGGTCAATGCGATGCATGACAGCTTCACCGCGATCGGCGGGATGATCCCGCTGTTCGACATGCAGCTCGGCGAGGTAATCTTCGGCGGCGTCGGCGCGGGGCTCTACGGCATGCTGCTGTTCGTCATCCTCGCGGTGTTCGTCGCGGGCCTGATGGTCGGGCGAACGCCTGAATATGTCGGCAAGAAAATCGAGGGACGCGAGGTGAAGCTCGCGGTGCTGGCGATCGCAGTGTTGCCCCTGATCATCCTCGTCTTCACCGGCATTGCTGCGGTGTCGAAGGATGGCCTGGCCGGATTGGCCAATCAGGGACCGCACGGGTTCACCGAGATTCTCTATGCCTTCACCTCGGCCGTGGGAAACAACGGCAGCGCTTTCGCGGGACTGACTGCGAGCACGCCCTTTTACGATGGCCTGCTCGGAGTGGCGATGTGGCTGGGGCGCTACTTCGTGATCGTCCCGATGCTGGCGATTGCGGGCAGCCTCGCCGCCAAACGGCGCGTGCCGGAATCGGCGGGCTCGTTCCCGACGACCGGGCTCCTGTGGGTGGCGCTGTTGATCGGCGTGATCCTGATCCTCGGCGGTCTCACCTTCCTGCCTTCCCTCGCCCTTGGACCCATCGCCGATCACATCGCGATGATCCACGGCCAGACCTTCTAAGGAGCGCCTACACATGGCTCGCGCCGCCTCACGCTCGATGTTCACCGCGGAGCTCCTCGCTCCGGCCATCGCGGACTCGTTCCGCAAGCTCAACCCTCGTACCCTGGTCCGCAATCCCGTCATGTTCGTGACGGCGATCGTGGCGCTGCTGGTCACCATCATGCTGGTGACCGGCATCGGCGGCGGCACCATCCCGTTCAAGGCCCAGCTCGTGTTCTGGCTGTGGCTGACGGTGCTGTTCGGCAACTTCGCCGAGGCGCTCGCCGAAGGGCGCGGCAAGGCGCAGGCCGCCTCGCTGCGCGCGACCAAGGGCGAACTCACCGGCAAGCGTGTCGTCGGCTCGGGCATCGAGGACGTACCGGCAGCCGCACTCAGGGTCGGCGATGTGGTGCTGGTCAAGAACGGGGACCTGATCCCCGCCGACGGCGAAGTGATCGAGGGCGTGGCCTCGGTCAACGAGGCGGCGATCACCGGCGAGAGCGCGCCGGTGATCCGCGAAGGCGGCGGCGATCGTTCGGCGGTCACCGCGGGTACCCGCGTGGTCTCCGACTGGCTCAAGGTGCGCGTCACCGCGGGCCCTGGCGAGGGCTTCCTCGACCGGATGATCGCGCTGGTCGAAGGCGCCGAGCGTCAGAAGACCCCCAACGAGATCGCGCTGACGATCCTGCTGGTGGGCCTGACCATCATTTTCCTGATCGCGGTCGGCACGATCCCGATGTTTGCAAGCTACGCTGGCGGTGTCGTGCCGATCGTGGTTCTCTCGGCGCTGCTCATCACGTTGATCCCGACGACGATCGCAGCGCTGCTGTCGGCGATCGGCATCGCAGGCATGGACCGGCTGGTGCGTTTCAACGTGCTCGCCAAGTCCGGCCGCGCGGTCGAGGCGGCGGGCGACATCGACACGTTGCTGCTCGACAAGACCGGTACAATCACGATCGG